>JANPDK010000070.1:0-14655 GCA_031431415.1 Acidobacteriota bacterium
ATCTGCGAAAAAACGGCTTATTCTTTGGCCGTAGGATGATCCCCGCGACCAATTCCATGAATGGCGTTTCAAAAACTGCGACCTACGTGAATTGGCTGTACGTTCCGAGAGCCTCATTTATAACTCCGGATCCCGGCAGTACTCAACACCTTGTCGCGACGATCGGTAGTTTGGCAATAGTGCAGTTCGTTATCTCGTCGGTGTTGGTTTCGACATTGGTTTCAATAAAGAACAGCCGCAATTTTTGGCAGACGTGGAAGAATGATTGCTTCTCCAGTTCGATGACACAGATCGTGGGGGCCGGACTCGCGGGGCTCGTTTATAAGCTGATTAATTTTGGGGATCTCGTCACTGGCCTGATAGCGTTTGGAGCTCTCGGCATAGCGTATCTGAGCTATCGACAATCCTTACGTGAGCTAGGCGACGCAATGCAGCAAACCGAGGCCGCAGAACGTGAAAAGGCCGAAGCCGAGCGTCAACGCCGCGTCGAAGCCGAGGAGCATGCCAATCAACTTGCACAGACCCTCACGAAAGAAGAGCGTGCCAACGAAGCATTACGCAAGAGCGAAAAAGATCTACAGCATGCTGCCCTATACGATTCGTTGACCGATCTCGCAAACCGTACGCAGTTCAGCAATGTACTTCGCGGTCTAATAGATCGGTATCGTGACGATCCGACGGCGACGTTTCAGGTGCTGTTTCTGGATATCCAAAAGTTCAAGCATATTAACGACAGCCTCGGGCACACGCTCGGCGATAAAGTGTTGATGGTCGCAGCTAAGCGGTTCGTACGAATGCTGAACGACGACGATCTTGTCGCCCGCATCGGCGGCGATGAGTTCGCCGTTATACTCAAGGATCTAGGCACTGTCGGCAAAGCCCAGAAAGTCGCACGCCGCATTCGCGACAGCATTTCGCAACCTTTTTCACTTAGCGGAAACCGAATCTCGATCAGCGTTAATATTGGTATCGCGCCATGCGACACCGAGTACGAATCCCCCGAGGAGATCCTCCGCGATGCCGATATCGCGATGCACTACGCCAAGGAAAAGGACAGCGGAACGGCCATATTCACTAAAGAACTCCGCATTCGATTCCTCGAGAGGGTCCGCCTCGAAAACGATCTCAGCCAAGCCATCGACCGTAACGAACTGTCGATGAGCTACCAGCCGCTGATAGATATTCAGGATGGCTCGTTGTTTGGGTTTGAGGCCCTGCTTCGTTGGCAGCATAGCGAGTTTGGCCAGATCCCGCCAAATAAGTTTATCCCGATCGCAGAAGAGTCAGGCCTCATAATCCCGATGACAAAATGGATCCTCGAAGATACGTGCCAGCAACTTGGAAAATGGCAGCGCATTTCGCCCGAATATAAGAACCTGATCGTCAGCGTCAACATTTCGGGTAAACATCTCGGCATGGAAGACCTCATAGATGACGTCGAAAACGCCTTGGCGGTCTCTGGCATTCATCCGTCGACGCTAAAACTCGAGATCACGGAAAGTGCGGCGATGGAAAACGCCGAACACTCCATCAGCATTCTCAATCGCCTCAAAGCCATCGGCGTCCAGCTCAGCATCGACGATTTTGGCACCGGTTACTCGAGCCTTAGTTATCTGCACCGTTTACCATTTGATACGCTCAAGATCGACCGCTCTTTCGTTTACAGCGTGGGTGAGAGCGGCGAAAACTCTGAGATATTACAAACGATAATCTCGCTCGCCAAGAACCTTAAGAAAAAGGTAATTGCCGAAGGCATCGAGACAGAATCCCAGCTTTCTCTGCTGCAGAATCTCGGCTGCGACTATGGTCAGGGCTATCTCCTCTCGCGTCCCCAAAATAAAGACGCGGCCGAACGTGCTCTCTACGAACGCCATTCCTGGCTGCCGACACCTCTCATTGCCGGGATCGGCGAAACCCGGCCGCAAGAGAAAGCCGAGGAATCGCTTCCTGTTTTTTAGCCCATTCAAGATGCCCACCCTATTTTCCCCTGTACCGTATTCACCGCCTTCATGCCTTGCGACTAAGGTGACCGCACGGAACAAGTTGCAATGCCATTTGCAACTTTTGCCGTAAAGACGCATCATAGTCCTGTTAGTCCTTCTCTTGCGCTGCTTGCAGTGCGCCCCGTCAGACGGTTTTTGGATGGTTTGAGAGCAGGTTTTTTCATCACAATAGAAGTCGCTCTTGTAATATCTGAGCATCGCGAAACCCGACCTTCGTCGCACACCGTTTTTCTACGAAGCCATTCGATTCGACACTTCTTTAGACATTCCCGATACGGGAAAAGGTAAACAATATAATGTCAACGAAACTTTACGTAGGAAATCTTTCCTTTAACACAACAGCTCAGGATCTCGAGACCTTGTTCGGCGAGCACGGAACCGTGCAGTCGGCAAGCTTGATCGAAGATCGCGAAACCGGCCGTTCACGCGGATTCGCATTTGTCGAAATGTCGAGCGGCGAAGAAGCTAATGCAGCAATCGCAACCCTCGACGGCAAAGAGCTCGACGGACGCAACCTCAAGGTCAACGAAGCTAAACCCCGCGAAACTGGCGGCGGTGGAGGAGGCTATGGCGGTGGAGGCGGCGGTGGCCGTGGACGCAGCGGTGGCGGCGGTGGCGGAAGCCGCGGCGGTTCGAGCTGGTAGTTTTTGATGCCTGACAGCGTCAGGCATTCAACTCAGCCTTCGGGGACCGCAAGGTCCTCGAAGGCATTGTTGTTTTTCACGAATAATATATGAAAGAAGAACTTATCGAAATGGGCGGCGTCGTGGTCGACAAACAGCCCAACGCATTTTTCAAAGTCCAGATCAACGATACTGACCACATGGTCCTCGCCACCATCTCAGGCCGCATGCGCCGAAACCGCATCCGCATCTTAATGGGTGACCGCGTTGACATCGAACTCTCACCCTACGACCTGACCAAAGGTCGCATCACTTATCGCCACAAATAAACCTTACGGCCGCCACAAGCAAACCGAGTTCGACTTGTCTGTACAATCGATGAACGGCGACCACCGGTCCTGCGGATCAACGCCCAACTGCCATGAACGCCCGGTGTCGATCTGCATCAAGATCGTCAGCTTCGAGGGAACATTGATGATTATCTGATATCGCGGTTTTGCGGCCGGTGCTACCCTTGGCAGTTCGAGAACGACCATTTCCTTCCAGCATTTATTGCTTCCAAATCCATCGTCTTTCGGGCACGTGCCGAGCCTGTCGATAGTTCCCGTAAATTTGTCGAGCCGAAACGTCACAGCTTTATCGAGCGGCGACTGTATCACCTCATACCGGGCACCTTCCAACGTCGATGTCTGAACCACGTCCTGCCCAACGGAACCTAAGACGCTGCCCAACATCAAAGCCACGAAAACAAACGCTTTCTTCATAACTAAACTCCGCGAATCTATATGTAAATCTACTGTTGTGTAAACGCGGTCGAGGGTAAAAAGTTGCGTCCGCTTCTTGCTTTGCCATAAGCGCTACAATGCTAGTTATGACGATCGAATTCGAAATGCTACAGAACGACCCGGACCTCGAAGCCGCCCGCGGGCCCGGCGACACACTTGTTTTCCTTGACGGTGACCAATACGGCGTTGTCGGCCCGGAATTCGTTAGCACCGAAGAAAGCGAATGTTACGTTCGGAGCAACCAGAGAACAAGCCATTGCCAATTACGCACATAAACATGGTCGCTGATCGACATCTACGTCAGGCCGTCGTGCTTTGGCGCGAAAGCACTAATTTGTTATCGTTGAAATATGCATAATTCAAGCGGAATCTCCAAGATGGCCGGGCGTGCGGGTTCGCTGTTGGCAGCATTGGGCGTGGTGGCCTTTTTCTTTGGGGTTTTCGGAGGCCCAAGGACATTTGCCTTCGTCGGCCTCGCAATGATGGCCGCGTCTCTGGTCGGATTCTTCATCGAAGAACAAGCCAACCGTAGAGCATAACCCGTCGCATCTCCTCTCAAGGCCAACAAGAAAATTGACGAACCTGTGGTCAGGTCGATCAGTCTTTTGTTGCTCCAACGGCCATTGAACCAATCGCAAACATCTTTCCAAGGTCCCGAAGTTCCCGCAACTGACGCTCGATCCGCTCGCGGCTTAACATTACCGAAAAACAAAAGCCACCTGCAAGCGGTGGCGTAAGTTATTGATAAATATGGTGGCCAGAGACGGGGTCGAACCGCCGACACGCGGATTTTCAGTCCGCTGCTCTACCAACTGAGCTATCTGGCCTCTCGCTCGCATCTAAACAAGAGAGACGCGCGAATTTGTAAGTGTAAATAAGCGGTATGGTTAAGTCAAATCTGTTGACATCCGTGGAGTTAAGACTAATAATCGGAATCGCACGAACCGAGATCTGCATGCTTCGTTCGTGATGATCTTAATAATAAAATATCATGAATCGATCTGCCTTGATTTTGACGCTTTGTTTATCGGCAATATTTTCGTTCGCGTGCGGTGGAGCGGCAAATACTGCAAATTCCAATGCCGCAACTGCGGCGAACGCCACTAACTCGTCGAACGCCGCTCCGGTCGCTGTTAACTTAGATCCGGCTAATTTACCTCCGGGTCTTTCGGCGAGCCCGATCCAGCAGCCGGCAAATGTGCCCGGCGTGAATTCTAACGGCGCCGTTCCTAGAGGTGCCACGCCGACTCCGGGAATTCCAGATGCGTCGAAGCTCAACAAGCCGTTAAAGCCCGGCGCGACGCCGACTCCGGGCATTCCTTCCGCAGAAGAAATACGCAAAATGCTCGGCAAACCCGGCACAAACGCCAATGCATCAACGCCGGGCATGAAATCGGTGCCGCCGATGATGAAAAGCAATAGACCGCTGCCGGGCAAACCTAATCTGTAAGTGACATAGCCACAAATGGCCCTGAAGTACACAAAAAGATCTGCATAAGCAATTCTTTTTTGTGTTCTTTGTGCCTTTTGTGGCTATATTCCTATCCCGCAGCTGCTTCGACCTTAGTAAATCCCAGGTGCAATTTGACGTCTGTCTCGATGCGTTCGAGCAGAGCGATGTCTTCCTTGAGCATGTTCTTGACGTTGTCACGCCCTTGTCCGAGCCTCTCGCCTTTGTACGCAAACCACGATCCGCTCTTTTCGACGATGTTGCTATTGACGGCCAGATCGAGCAGATCGCCCTCGCGTGAGATGCCCTCGCCATACATAATGTCGAATTCGGATTCGCGGAACGGCGGTGCGCATTTATTCTTGACCACCTTGACGCGTGTGCGATTGCCTACGACCTTGTCACCGTCCTTGATCGCACCGATACGGCGGATGTCGAGCCGCAGGCTGGCGTAAAATTTCAGAGCCTTGCCGCCGGTCGTCGTTTCGGGCGAGCCAAAAAAGACGCCGATCTTTTCGCGAAGCTGATTTATAAAGATAAAGCAGGTGTTCGAGCTTGAGACGATCGCCGTGATCTTTCTGAGGGCCTGCGACATCAGGCGCGCTTGTAATCCCGGCAGAGAATCCCCCATTTCGCCGTCGAGTTCCGCTCGCGGTACGAGCGCCGCCACCGAATCGATGACGATCACATCGACGCTGTTCGAGCGGATCAGCGTCTCGGCGATCTCAAGCGCCTGTTCACCAGAATCCGGCTGCGAGATGAGCATGTCGTCGATGTTGACGCCCAGCTTGGTCGCGTATTCCGGATCCATCGCGTGTTCGGCGTCGATGTATGCACAGATGCCGCCGGTTTTTTGAGCCGAGGCGACGACCGTCAGAGCAAGAGTCGTCTTACCCGAGCTTTCAGGACCGTACACCTCGACGATCCTTCCACGCGGAAACCCGCCCACGCCGATCGCCGCATCGAGGCTGAGGCAATTGGTCGAAATGGCTCCGATATCGTGGTGCGGCCTCTCACCGAGCCTCATGATCGCGCCTTTGCCAAACTTCTTTTCGATCTGCAGCAATGCAGATTCGATCGCTTTTCCTTTATCCGTGCTCATATAGATGCTTCTCCAAACATAGTCTCGCTCCCGATGTTGAGCCTACGAACCAGCGTAACACAGGAACAGCGTGAATGCAATAGCGTTTCACAAATGCAACCCATCGTTACCCGCGTGTACGAAAGGTCTTCAACGAAATACCGATTTTGATGTTAGTTTAAGACAAGCTTTCCAGAAATACAACCCGCTTTTGACAGAGAGCGTAGTTTGAACGCGTATCGGTAGGATGAGGCGAATCTTTGGTTTTCAAAAAATAGTTTTGACGCATGATACTTTTTCGCCGCTCTTCACACATTAGTTAGTGAGAGCAATAATCTTGACCTAATCATTTTTGAAAAACGGCGACGTGCCCTCATATAGCCTTACATAATTCCTTTCGCTAGACCTCAGTATTCCAGTCATTTTCTTCAGTAAAGCCTTCGCCGTTAATAAGGGCCCACTCTGTCTTGACGACGCTACCGCCTTTAGAGAGGTAATCTACTTGACTGCAAATCGAATTGGGTATAAGAAGTAAGCATTCGAAAAGTTTAACGACATGGAGGAGAACCGATTATGGGACGAAAGATCTTGGCAGTAGTGGTAGCATTTATCGCGGCGACCGCGGTGATAATGATCGTGGAAATGCTCAATACGCTGGTCATCGCACCGCCGTCTGCGGAAGTGATGGCTGATCCGGCAAAACTGCGCGAATACATGGCCAATGGGCCGGTGATAGGCTATGTCGTTGTTTTAGTCGGTTACTTTCTCGGCGCTTTCGCAGGCGGCTTTATCGTCAAGAACATGAGCCGACGCGAGAGCCCGGGCATGACTCTACCGATCTTGATCGGCGCCGTGCTAACTGCTGCCGGAATTTTGAATTACGTAATGCTGCCCGGCCAGCCGATGTGGTTCCTGATCCTGGGATTGCTGATCTTTATTCCGGTCTCGATGTTCGGAGCAAAATTTGCGGGAAGATAGGTCTTTGCAAAAGCCCGCGTGTAAGCAAGGGCGAAACACTCAAGTTGGATGTTTCGCCCTTGCTTACACGCGGGCTTCTGCACGTTGTTCTTACGGCTGTTTGCCTTCGACCCAGGTCGGCACAAAATTATTATTGACCAACCAGTGAACCGGCTTGACCATCGAGTTGATCGCGTGTGTCATATGGCCAAAATCGATGGTTTTGACCTCGTCGCTCGCCTGATGATAGTCCTTGTGCAGGCCGAAGCTCGAGACCGTGTGGGCGATGATCCCCTGCCGGGCAAGCTGAATGTTATCTGACCGCTGGAAGAAATTCTGATCAGGATGCGGGTCTGGAACCAGCTTTGCACCGCGTTTTGCAAGTTCGGGACCGAGGTCTGAACGTTCGTAACCCGTGAGCCAAAGTTCGTCAGGCTTAACCTTGTCATCGGGACGGCCGATCATTTCGAATTCGAGATTGGCGACGAGTTTATCCTTTGCAACCGGCAGATTATTCACGAACCAACTCGCACCGTAACCGCCCGCTTCTTCGCTGCCGAAGCAGACAAAATAAACCGTTCGCTTTGGCTTTTTACCGGCTCCGAGCACACGAGCCATTTCGAGCACCGCAACCGAACCCGAAGCATCATCGTCGGCACCGTTAAAGATCTTGTCGTCGCCCTGAGCATTCTCGCGAAGGCCCAAATGATCGAGATGCGAGGTAAGCAAAACTACCTCAGCCGCGAGCGTTTTGTCCTTCCCGGTGATCTTGCCCATCGCGTTCCAGGTATTTATCTTTGTTGTTGCGAGAGTCCCACCAAATTCGATCCTTGTGCCATCAGCAAGCTCCGAAAGAGCGGCGGCGGCGGCTTTACTGACAACGATCGTCGCAGCCGGTTTTGTGGTTGCGGAAGAAATATTGAATGCCGGCTTTCGCGAGCCGAAATTCGCCCAGCCCGAGCGATATTGCGGTGTTTCCTCAAAAATAACGATCGACGCACCGGCAGTAAAGAAACCTTGTGTGGCCTGGTTCATATTCGCAGGCGGATCGCCCGTTATCTTGACAAGGACAACCGCGCCCGGATTGGGTTTATCACCGATATTCAACTTTTGCAGATTGCCGTTGATCGAACCGGCATTCGCTCGGATCACAAGCATCTCCTTGCTGTGTTCGAGCGTCCTTGAGCCAAACTTAAGCCACGGATTTTCGCTAAAACTGTTACGCGAAACAGTGACGGTTTGCACATAGGTCGACTTACCATCCCAGCCGGCTTCGCCCGCCGGTTCGAGGCCAAACTGCATAAATTGCGACCCGATATATTCCGCCGCGATCCGCTCGAACATTGTCCCGCTACCGCGTCCCTGCATCGCGTCGCCCGCGAGAAACTGCATTTGGGCACGCACGTTCTTTTCATCAATCGCAGACTTTCCGTTCGTCTGGGCAAACGTAAACAAACTCGCCGACAGCAATATCGCGGCAGTAAATGGAAGGCGAATTAATCTATTTTTCATCATTTAATATACGGATCAAGCACCAATTAGTTTGCGAGGCCGGGATAATACCGCCAGCTCGATTTGTGATCCTTTGTCAGTTTCTGTTTGGTCAATATAGCTCTGACCATCTCGATGGGGATCGGACCTTCCTTTAATATCGCGTCATGAAACTGCTTGTTGGTCATCTTCTTCGAGTCGACCAGTTCCTTGTGCAAATTATAGAATTGCAGCCCGCCCATCATATATGCGAGTTGGTATAGGGGACCGTAATCGCCTACGAATGAACGCCTGACCTCGGCCGAGGCGTTGTCGCGTTCGTGACCGACGCGGTCGACGAGGAAATCGACGCATTCCTGTGGCGTCATTTTTTCGAGATGAAAACTGAGAGAGAAAATGATCCGCGCGCAACGATGCATTCTCCAGAACAGTGCTCCGACGCGGTCCTCGGGCGTTTTGTTAAAGCCCATGTCCCAGAGCAGAAACTCCCAATACAACGCCCAGCCTTCGCCCCAGAACGGCGTGCGAAAATCGCCACGATACGTCCTGTAACGTTGTGTCATGTATCCCTGCAGGTGGTGGCCTGGAATGAGTTCATGATGAACGGTCGCGTGTGAAAAATGCGGATTGTTGCCGCGCATCGACATCATCTTTTGCTCGTGCGTCATACCGTCGGTCGGATATGAAACAAGGATCGTCTCGCCTCCGAGGAAAAACGGCGATGTGAGCTGTCGCTCGGGCGTCATCATTTCCATCCGCCAGCCGTCACGAGCAACCTTCGGGACGGAAACAAGGTCGTTTTTCTCGACAAAATCTATTGCCTGATACGCCAGGTCACGGATCATTCCTGGCTGCTTGCCCGGCTCGACGTATTTTTGTTTTACTGCTTCGAGCGCCTTTTTCCAGTCGTCACCGAAGCCCATCTCCCTCGAGGCCTTTTTCATCTCGGCCTCGCACCACGCAAATTCCTTGTTCGCCACCTCGATCAACTGCTCTGGCGTATACGGGATCATCTCGAATTGCAATTCCTCCATCAGAGCATCGTGCCCGATCGGGTCGCCGATGATCGTCGTCTTGTCGTCAGGCTTGATGCCGACAAGTTTTTCGGTGATGTACTTGGAATATTTATCGAGAGCATCATCAGCCGCCTTGTACGGCGATTCGCACCACCATGTAAAGACCGGATCGTAAAGATTGTAAAATGTGTACCAACTCCGTATGGTACGACGCAGACCCTCAACTGTCCGAACTGCCCGATTTGCTACGGTGCGTTTTGGTTTTGCGTTTTTGGGATCGTCGAACGACTTTTGCGTTGCGACGACCTGCTTCGCCAGATCGTTCAACAAGGCCGCCATCTTCGCAGGATCAATGTCTTTTAGGGTCCGCCGAGTGTCCTCAAGATCGCTGATCGTCTTAGCAAAAGGTATTAGCGACGACATCTCAGCAAGCTGAGCCTGACTGCGCGTAAGCTCTTTCAGTTCATGATCTAGATAGTTTTTGAATAAGAGGTAATCTATTTGTTCGTCATGGTTTAGCTGGTCAAAATTAAGGCTGTTCACCAGTCCCAATTGATCAGAATACAACTGCCGGAACCTCGTTGCCCGGTTTGGCGAAGTCGGCGCCGAATAGTATCGATTCAGTATGCTGACATCTTCATCGTATTTCTCTATCACCCCGCGAAAACGTGATGGCGGTTCATTGTATTGACCGAGATCGAGTGGGGCTTGGGCTACCAAAATGTTCTGGATGCCAATGAAAAAGACGATCGCTGAAACAGTAATTTGACGCTTCATAATATTGTTTGGGCGCGAGATGCGCAAATCCTTATTTGGGTAACCGACGGAAAACGAAAACCCATTGTGTTTGATAATTTGCTTACGTTATACGTTATTTTAAGACTAAATCAAATCCAGGAAACTCACTCCATCTTCGATCCTCAAACCAAAATTCTCGGCAATGGTCTGGCCAATGTCGGAAAGCGATTGCCGCGTGCCGAGATTGATGCCGCCTTTCGCCGCTTTGCCGTAAACCAGTAGCGGAACGTATTCTCGGGTGTGGTCGCTGCCTTCTTTTGTCGGGTCGTTGCCATGATCGGCGGTCATTATAAGGAGATCGTCGTCATTTAGAGCGTCGATGATCTCGGGAAGCCGACTGTCGAAATGTTCAAGAGCCTTCGCGTAACCTTCAGTGTCCCGGCGATGGCCGTAGAGCATGTCAAAATCGACGAGATTGCTGAATATCAGACCGTGAGAATCGGCATTTAATGCTTCTATGGTGACATCAATTATCTGATCGTTGTTCTTCGCTGTTAGATCTTCGGTCACGCCCATTCCGTCGTAGATCGACGCGATCTTGCCGATACAAACCACGTCCAAACCAGCATCTTTCATCAGCGGCAGCAAATTCCCGGTCGGCGGAGGCACGGCGTAATCGTGGCGATTCTCGGTACGCTTGAAGTTTTCGGCGGTCGATCCCAAAAAAGGCCGGGCTATCACCCGAGCGACCTCGTCGTCACCATGCAATATTTTTCGTGCGATCTCGCACATCTCGTAAAGTCGATCAATCGGGACGATCGCTTCGTTGGCGGCGATCTGAAAAACGGAATCGGCCGAGGTGTAGACGATAGGCTTGCCTGTCGCCAAATGCTCTTCGCCAAGCTGTTTGATGATCTCCGTGCCGCTTGCGGGAATATTGCCGAGTACCCCGGGCACAGCGGCTTGTCGCACAAACTCGTCTATGATCCGCAGCGGAAATCCGTCTGGGAATTTAGGAAATCCTTGTTTCAGTATGATCCCAGCCATTTCCCAGTGTCCGGTTGTAGTGTCTTTGCCGTCAGACTTGAGAGTGCATTTACCAAATGAACCGGTCGGCTCTCCGACAGGGGCGAGACCTTTCAATGGAGTGATGTTTCCCAAACCCATCGCCTTTAAGTTAGGAATATTAACCTTGCGCGACTCAAGTATGTGCCCAAGTGTATCTGCACCGGCGTCTCCCCAGTCAGCAGCATCCGGCATTTCACCGATCCCGGCCGAATCGAGCACCATCAGACATACACGTTTGAAACGTTTTGACATGCTAGGATTTTAGGATATTGAGGTGAAATCCGAAAGCGATCTGTGACTTGTTCGTTAGTTCCACCGTGGAACGCTGGAACGCATGGAACAGGTGGAACACAGACTCAGTTCAACGGAGCGGTATAACCTTCTCTCGATCTCACGTGCGTTCCCGCCGGCAGGCCTTTGACCTCGACCGTAATCTTTCGGTACGAGCCGTCTTTCTTGTCGTTACTTGGAGAATAGCCGAGCGTATATTTTGTGCCGATCTCCTCGGCGACGTGTTTGAATGCGTTTCGAGCCTCCGAAAGATCGCCGGCCGGGAAGACCTTGCCGCCGGACGTTTTTGCCAACTCGTTCATCTCGGTATCGGCTAGTTCGTAGAGCCGTTTGCTGACCGCAAGCCGCTCAAAATCACCTAGTTGGCAAAAATTCGCTGCCTTTTCCATACCGGGTTTCGACGCGATGCTGCGATAATATCTGCGCATCTGTGCCGTCGAGAATCTGATCGCCTGTTCACAGTCACCGAGCAGATTTTCCTCAAAAAATTCACGTGTATCGACTCTGATAAAAAATGAGATCACCCCGATGTTGTTAAGTTCGCTCTGTGCAAGCGAAAAATCAACAGCGCTTGTGGAATCTACACCATCTGTCAAAGCCACCAGGGCTCGACGACCGCGAAACGCCTCAGAAGGGTTCTGAGCGAATATTTTCTCAGCGACTTGTATCAATGAGTCGTAATATGGCGTACCGTTACTGGTTCTAACACGCTCAACTGCGCTCTTTAGAGCATTACGGTCATCGGTGAGCCGCGACAATATTTCGCTTGTGGCAAATGCGGTGCCGTCTTTGCGATCAGTACTATAGGCGATCAGAGCGACGCGGTCGCCGGGCCGAAGACTGGCAATAAAATCAGCCGCCGCCCGTTGGATGAGTTGTAGATCATTGCGTGTCGAACCAGAGGTGTCGAGCAGCAAAGCCACCTCAAACGGCTCGGACGTGGTCGAAAAATCGACTATCGCCTGTGGCTTGCCATCCTCATAAACTACGAAATTACTCGCCTTAAGACCGCGAAGCGGCACCCCGGCGTTGTTCGTGACCGCGATCGGCACATTAACTAACTGCGTCTCAACGCGGATCACCTCGTCCTTATCGCCCGGCTTCGTATCCTGTCCGCGAAACGCGAAAAAGGACGCCAGACTCAATAAAAACAACAGCACAAGTACACCTGATCGCATCTCGCAGTAGACTCCTTTTTCTGATTGTAACAAAAAATTTCGACTCTCCGTTGCGTTAATCCGATTTCGCTATGTATTTATGATAGATTTTTGTGTTAATATGTTGGCACGTACACGATTGCGGTCATGAGACCTTGACGCCTTTTCGGCACCCTTTGGATTTACGGCAGATTATGCCGGTTTGAATAGATATTTTTGGGGAGTTAACTAAAGTAATGAAAAAGAGATATATCTTGGGGATTTTCGTATTGGTAGCGATTATCGGAGCTCTCAAATTTGGGCCAGACGCATCGGCTCAGAAAGTTGCGGTTCCGGACGAGACGATAGTTTCGGAAGAGGCAGTCAAAACAGACGACGCACCTGATGCGGTTGTGTTTACAGAAGATTTCAGCTACGCGCCGGGGGCCTTGCTTACGGCCAATGGTTGGACGGCTCACAGTGGAGCCGGGGTCAGTCCGATCGCTGCGGTTTCGCCGGGCTTAACTTATTCCGGATATGTGGGATCGGGTGTCGGTAATGCGGCCGGACTGATCGCAACTGGCGAAGATGTAAGTCGGGCGTTCACCGTCCAGACCAGTGGTAGTGTTTACACCGCTTTTCTTGTGAACCTCACCGACGCTACAGTTGACCCTCTTGGTGGCTATTTCTTTCATATCGGCCCAGACCCTATATCGACAACTTTTCGTGGCCGCGTCTTCGCTAAGAAAGATGGAGCGAATGCAGTATCGTTCGGAGTTTCTAAAGCCGGGAATGCATTGGGAACGGACATTGCGTTTACTCCTTTTAGTTACTCGCTAAACACCACATATTTACTTGTTGTAAAATACTCGATCGTTGCGGGTGCTACGAACGATACGGTGGGATTGATCGTCAATCCTACACTGGGTGGAGCCGAACCCGCAGCGAATGTATCCGCTCCTGATGTAATAGCAACAGACATCGATCCGGGTTCGATAGCCCTGAGACAAGGCGAGGCAACTCGCGGCCCTCTGGGATCGGTCGACGGCTTAAGAGTAGCAACTGCCTGGTCAGATCTTTCGGGCGGAGGAGTTGGAACACCCGCCGGCCCAAAACTTTTCACCGCTCGCATGAATGGTGCGAATGAAGTGCCTGCTAACGCAACCACCGGCTCAGGTTATGGCCGCGTCGTTCTTAATGCAGCAGAGACCCAGATCAAGGCATCCTTTTACTGGAGGGGCCTGACAGGTAATGCATCTGCCGGTCACATTCACGGCCCGGCAACGCCGACCACTAACGGCCCTGTGATCTTCAACCTGGCTCCTGCCGCTGCAACTTCCGGATCGGTGGTAGACGCGACGTTCGCAGTTACTCCGGCTCAGGTCACCGCCCTAAAATCAGGTTCATGGTATTTCAATATTCACACGGCCGCTAACCCCGGCGGAGAGATCCGCGGAACAATTCTGGTCAATACGCCGCGCTTTGACACCGATGCTGACGGAGATTCCGATTGGGGAATCGTCCGCCCGGGTTCGGGTGGTGCGGGCGGACTTGCCACATGGTTCACGACGCTCAATACGGGTACGCCGAACGATCCATTTACGATCAATCAATTCGGTACAAATGCCGACGTCATCACACCGGGCGATTTTGACGGTGACCGCAGGGACGACATCGCTTTCTGGCGTCCAACGGGAACCCCGGCATTCCAAATCCTACGCAGCAGCGACGGCACGCTTCAGAACTTTGTATTTGGGCTGCAGGGTGATATTCCGATTGTTGGCGATTACTCTGGCGATGGCAAGGACGACCCGGCTATCTATCGTCCAGGGGCCACGGCGTCGAGTCAGAGCTTCTTCTGGTCGCTTCATAGTAGCGGGCAATTTCAAGGTGTTCAGGTAGTTCAGTCCTGGGGGTTGGGTAGTGACTTTGCCGTGCCCGGCGATTTTGATGGTGACGGCAGATTCGATCTGTGTGTCGCCCGCAACATCGGCGGTGCAAATACGTTCAACGTCT
>JANPDK010000071.1:0-14635 GCA_031431415.1 Acidobacteriota bacterium
ATATTCAAGTCTGGCCAGGTCATAACCGAAAACATGATCGCCTCCCTCGCCGCTTTTGGGTATGCAAAAGTAAAGGTAGGCAAACGTCCGCGTATCGCCCTTCTCGGCACCGGCAGCGAGATCGTTGAGATCAACAAGAAACCGGGCCGCGATCAGATACGGAATTCGAATTCGGTAATGCTCAATGTAATGTGCCGTAGGTTCTGCTCTGAGACCACGATCTTGCCGATCGTCCGCGATGATATCTCAGATCTGGAATTTCAAATTTCAAATGCTGCGAAGCGACATGATATCCTCTTCATCACCGGCGGCGTCTCCGTAGGAAAATACGACCACACAAAAACCGCCCTGGCCGAACTCGGTGCCGAAATATTCTTTGACAAAGTGCGTTTAAAGCCGGGCAAACCCGCCGTTTTTGCCAGACTCGGCAAGACGCTGATCTTCGGCCTGCCCGGAAATCCGGTCTCAGCGGCGGTGACGTTTCACCTGTTTGTCCGCAAAGCAATGCTCCAAATGCAAGGTGGGGCGGCCACTGAATGTCGGAAGGGCTTTGCTGTGTTGGCTTCCGACGCAAAAGCCGCACGTGAACGCGACACATATCTGCCATCTCGCCTCGAAACAAACAAATTGGGCCAACTCGTCGCGATTCCGCTAAAATGGCAGGGCTCGTCGGATTTTGTCGGCTTCGCACGGGCGGATTCGATGATCTTCATACCAAAAGGCGGCTACATCAAAAAAGGCGAGGTCGCCGAGGTCGTATTTCTATGAATGAACTTTCACATTTCGACGAAACCGGAAAGATAAAAATGGTCGATGTCTCTGCCAAAGACGTGGCCACCAGAAGAGCCGTTGCCTCCGGCAAGATTCTGCTTTCTCAAGAAACTCTAAAAACTCTAAAAACTCGACAAACTCCGAAGGGCGATCCGCTCGAGATCGCGCGCATCGCCGGCATCATGGCCGCAAAGAAAACGTCCGAGCTGATCCCGCTCTGCCACCAGATCAATCTCAGCAGAGTAAACGTCACCGCCGAATTCACCGACTATGGCGTGCATCTCACCGCCGAGGCCGTCACAAACGCGCAGACCGGAGTCGAAATGGAAGCCCTCACTGCCGTCTCCATCGCCGCCCTCACCATCTACGACATGTGCAAAGCCGTCCAAAAAGACATCGGAATCTCGGATGTCCGCCTCGAATCGAAAACGGGCGGCAAGACCGATCTTTAACCGTCATCGGCAAAAATTGGAAATTGGAAATTGCCGATTGTGAATTGGCAAGAAGATTCTCTTTCTTCCAATTACCAATTCGCCAATGCCCAATTAACAATGACCCAATGCGAACTTTGAGCTAGAATAAACGTATTCGGTTGTAGCTTTTGATAGGAGTATTTATGCCAGTGAATTATCAGATCGCCGAGAATGCCAAACCTCAGATATCGCTTTTGCTGATCGCGACGGCGGTTAGTGTTGGGATTTGGGTCGTTTCGTGGTTTGTGCCGGTAGCGGCGTATGTGGTTTATCCGCTGCAGCTGTTTGCGACGTTTATCCATGAGTGCAGCCATGCGTTGGCGGCTCTGGTGACGGGCAATGCGGTGATGAGCCTGACAGTTTCGCCAGATGCGAGCGGTGCGGTTTGGTCTCAGGTCTCTGGCATCTCGGCATTATTTATTTCTAGTGCTGGTTATCTGGGGACGACGGCATTCGGGACGGCGTTGCTCGCTTGGATGCGGTTTGGATGGTCTTCGCGGATCGCACTGTATGCGTCGGCAGGTTTGATAGCAGTAATGACGATCGCGTTCGGCTTTTTGGCTCCGTTTTGGAATCTGCTGGCAAATGTCACCTTCCTTAGCGTCGTATTCACGGTCTTTTCAGGAGCCGTGCTCGCTGTCGGGTTGGCTGCGGTCGCGAAGTTTGCTCCGCTCAAATGGACAAATTTTGCACTCGCGTTTCTGGCGGTCCAATGTCTGCTCAACGCATTCTTCAGCCTCAAAGATCTATTCTTCATCTCAGCCGCAGGCACGCAACCAACCGACGCCGCCAATATGGCTCTGGCTACCGGCATTCCATCGCTAGTCTGGGTCGGCCTCTGGATCATTATCTCGCTGATCATGATCTCGGTAGGCATGAGGCTGTATGCCAGCAAAGGCAAAAAGGCGGATGACTCGTTGTTTGTGGATTAAGAGTTTTTCAACGCAAAGACGCAAAGGTAGGAAAATATTCACTAGACAGACGCCGACCATTTCTTCCCTTTGCGTCTTTGCCTCTTCGCGACTTTGCGTTAAAAATCTAGTATGCGCATCATTTCCTCAATATTGGTACTCGCTTGTTTAGCCATCTGCTCGTTCGGCCAGGTCAAGACTGCGGAGACGCAGAAAGTAAAAGTTCCATTCGAAAAATCTCTCCAAGCCGTCGTCGTCACCACCAAGGACTGGGATGTCGTAACGGGAACCGCCGCGATCTTTGCTCGAAAGGACGCCAAAAGCGACTGGAAACAGGACGGCGATTCGTTTCCGGTTGTCGTCGGGTCGAGCGGCCTCGCCTGGGGCGAGATGTTGTCGGCTGATATGGACATGGCAAAGATCAAGCAGGAAGGCGACGGCAACGCTCCGGCCGGGCTCTTCCCGCTGACCGCGGCATTCGGAGTCGGTTCAAAACCGAACGCCGTCGAACTTCCGTACACCAAACTCGACCAGTACACCGAATGCGTCGACGATACGAAATCAAGCTTCTACAACCGCATCGTCAACCGCATGCAGGTCGGCAATTTTGACTGGAAATCTTCGGAAAAGATGCTTGCTATCGGTGACCAGTATGCTTTGGGCATGTTCGTAGCGTACAATTCATTTCCGGTCGAAAAAGGTCGAGGCTCGTGCATTTTTCTGCACGTCTGGAAAGACGCAAATTCTGGTACCGCAGGCTGCACCGCGATGGAACGCCGAAATCTAGAACGCATAGTTGCCTGGGCCTCGCCCGCAAAAAATCCGTATCTCGTGCAGATGCCAAAGGAGACCTACAACAAACGCCAAAAGTCGCTGAAACTGCCAAAACTGAAATAACGCTTGCGGACCTTCCGATCGGCAGCCGTCTGATCGTGCGCTCAAAAAAGGATTGGCGGTTTGCCGCCGTATCGAAGATCGTCGATCAGCGAATCGTTCTAACAGTCTGCTCGCCGAGCGGCTACACCTATCGGCTGCGACGCGAATTTGACACGATCATCGCTATGCAAAATAACGTGCCCGTCCTCCTCGGCGACGAAACAGAAAATTGGCAAGACAATTTTTGCCGCTACGATGTACGTTGGTAAGCAGTTCAGAGTGCAAGCTTTAGCTTGTATTCTGCGGCAGCCAGAAAGAACAGGCTGAAGCCTGCACTCTGAACAATGAAACAAAAAGAACGTGACGACAAATTTGCCGCACACATGCCCGGCGTCCTGCAGTATCACGGGCTAATGCTCGGCGACGCGGTGCGCAACAAGCTTTTGGCAAAGGCGATCAAGCAGGTGGTGAACGACAACACCAGCTTTCTCGACATCGGTGCAGGTAGCGGCATCTGGGCGATACTAGCCGCCAAACTCGGTGCCAAACGCGTCGTCGCAGTCGAGATCGAAGAATCGCTAATACCTTTCATCTACAAACACGCTCAGGAAAACGGCGTGGCAAACAAGATCGAGATCATTCACGGCAAATCGGACGATGTGAAGATCAAAGGCAAGTTCGACGTGATCGTCAGCGAACTTTTTGGCAGCGATGCGATGGGGGCAGAGACGATCAAATCGTTCATCGATCTTCGGAGTAGATTTTTAGCCGACGGCGGCGTCCTGATGCCGCATCGTTTGGTTAGTCTTGCCGTGCCTATTCATCTGAAAACGAAAGACGCACCGGCCAGCGTGGAGATGAGTGCGGAGTTTCTGCGCTCGGTGCAACTCAATTATCCGCTGAGTTTGCAGTTTGCAGATAGAGGCCGCATCGAGTATCTTGGCGACCCTGTGCCTATCGTCAGCATCGATTTTCGCACCGTCGAAACACCGCCAACGCTTACGAACCTGACCGCGTCGTGGCAGCTAAAGGACGTTTCCCAAGCCAACGCCATCGCAACGTTCAACCTACATTCATTCACCGAAAAGATCGAGATGGATTCGCGTAAGTCCCAAAGCTGGGGCGTCAGCATCTATCCGTTCGAGCCGTTTGCCGTCAAGAAAGGGGAATTAAGCCTCTCACTCACCATCGACGCCAAACAAGGCAACTGGACCGTTGCCGTACCCTCGAACCCCGAGATCAGACCGCAAAGCTACTCGCCCGTTTTTGCGTTCACCCGCGTTCGCATGAGCCAACAGATGACACCGCATCGTAAGTTCAAATCGGCCAAAGCCAAAAAATAGAACGTTGAGTCATGGCACACTTTTGCGACCGCGTTTCATCTGTTAAACTAACCTTTTTGCGCATCATGCGCAGTTTTACTCTATGCAGGCAGCAAGATCAAAAGAAGAACAGATCGAAGTACGCGGAGCCCGCACTCATAATCTCAAGAACGTCTCGGTCTCGCTGCCAATTAACAAGCTGACGGTCATTACCGGCGTTTCCGGATCCGGCAAATCTTCGCTTGCCTTCGACACGCTCTATGCCGAAGGCCAGCGCCGCTATGTGGAATCGCTCTCTGCCTACGCACGCCAATTCCTCGAACGCATGGACAAGCCCGACGTCGATGAGATCGTCGGCATCGCCCCGGCGATCGCCATAAGGCAAAAGAATTCGACGAAAAATCCCCGCTCGACCGTCGCGACCCAAACTGAGATCTACGACTATCTGCGGCTGCTCTTCGCTCGAGCCGGCACCACGATATGCCACAAATGCGGCCGCGAAGTAAAGAAAGATTCGCCGGAATCAGCGGCGGATGAAATATTGGCAGAATTGGCAGAAGGTTCTAGGTTTTACGTGCTGTTTCCGATTCAGGAAGAGGTTTCGCGTGCTTTAGTTCGCAGCGCTAGAAAAGGCAAACCTAAGGCTTCGGTCAAAGATCTCAGCACAACGGCATTCTTGATCTCATTGCTGCAGCAAGGGTTTTCACGGCTGTTTCGCGACGGTGAGATGATCGAACTTGCGAGGCCCGAGGATTATCCGTTTGACGATTTTGATAACACTTTCGTCCTGATCGACCGTTTGAAAGCGGATGCCGAAATTCGACAGCGGCTGGTCGATTCTCTTGAAATATGCTTTCGCGAGGGGCACGCGGCAGTGGTAGAACAGGCTGGAAAGCCGGTTGTACTTAAATTCTCGGATGGCTTCGTCTGCAAATACGATGGCACGCGTTACGAGGAACCCGAGCCGCATCTTTTCAGCTTTAATTCGCCGTACGGTGCGTGTCCGACGTGTCAGGGTTTTGGGAATACGATCGGCATCGATTACGGCCTCGTCATTCCCAATCCGCTACTTTCTTTGAAGGAAGGAGCGATCGAGCCGTTTACACGGCCGACACACGCCTGGGCTCAGAAAGAGCTTGTAAAATATGCTGCCTCGGCGAACATCGAAATGACCGAGCCGTTCGCCGACCTGCCTGATTTTCAGCAGAACTGCATCATCTACGGCGACGAAGGCTGGCGGGGATTGAAGGGATTTTTTGCGTTTCTTGAAACAAAGAAATACAAACTCCACGTCCGTGTCTTTCTCGCAAAATATCGCGGCTACACGAAATGCCCGGCCTGCGACGGCCAACGGTTACGACAAGAAGCTAGAGATGTAAAGATCGGTATGCGTTCGCTGCCCGAGATCGTCGAGATGTCGATCAGCGTCGCGCATGAGTTCTTTGAGAAGCTGGAAATGGACGTCGAGCGTGCGCAGATCGCTGACAAATTGCTGCTCGAAATTCGTCGTCGTCTCAAATTCCTCGTCGAGGTCGGCCTCGATTATTTGACGCTCGGCCGTCTTGCGGCGACGCTTTCGGGCGGCGAAGCTCAACGCATTCAGCTTGCAACAAACCTCGGTTCCCTGCTCGTCGGCACGCTCTATGTTCTCGACGAACCAAGCATCGGCCTGCATCCGCGAGACAATTCCCGGCTGATCAAAATTCTCGAAAACCTCCGCGATATCGGCAACACTGTCATCGTCGTCGAGCATGACGAAGAAACGATGCGTGCGGCCGATCACATCATCGATATAGGTGTTAATGCGGGCGAATTCGGAGGTGAGCTAGTTTTCGAAGGCAATTTCAAACAGTTGCTAAAGAGCGATAAGTCGCTCACGGCCAAATACTTACGCGGCGAGGCCGAGATAAAGATCCCGCAGAAACGACGGAAAGCCGGAAAAGACAAGATCGAGATAATCGGAGCCCGCGAACACAATCTCAAAGACGTATCCGTCAAAATTCCGCTCGACATGCTCGTCTGCGTGACTGGCGTTTCAGGCTCGGGCAAATCGACGCTTGTCCACGATGTCCTCTACGCTGGCCTCAAGAAAAAGCGAGGCGAATGGAATTCGCACGTTGGCTTTTTCAAAGACATCAAGGGCGGCGAGAATGTCGATGACATCATTCTCGTCGATCAATCACCGATCGGCCGCACACCGCGCTCCAATCCGGTTACATATATAAAAGCCTACGACGCTATCCGCGAGGTTTTTGCGGGGACGAACGGAGCGAAGACGAAGGGATTTAATGCGTCGCATTTTTCGTTCAACGTTCCGGGTGGACGATGTGAGATTTGCCAAGGTTCTGGAACGGTAACGATCGAGATGCAGTTTCTGGCGGATGTTGAGCTGACGTGTGAGGATTGTAGCGGGATGCGGTTCAAGCAGGACATCCTTGACGTAAAATACAAGGGCAAGAACATTCACGAAGCTCTGCAAATGACGATTCGGGAGGCGATATTGTTCTTCAAAGACGTCGCCAAGATCGTCTCACGCCTAAAGGTCCTCGACGCCGTCGGCCTCGGCTACCTGCGTCTCGGTCAATCGGCAACCACCTTGAGCGGCGGCGAGGCTCAGCGCGTAAAGCTGGCTTCGCACCTCGTGCAAAAGACCACGTCGAAAACGCTCTTCATCTTCGACGAGCCGACGACCGGGCTTCACTTCGACGACATCAACAAGCTCCTGCTCGCCTTCCGTGCCCTCATCGACAACGGCGGCAGCATCCTCGTCATCGAACACAACATGGACGTCATCAAAACCGCCGACTGGGTCATCGACCTCGGCCCCGAAGGCGGCATCGGTGGCGGCGAGATCGTCGCGATCGGCACGCCCGAGGCGGTTGTGAAGGTAGAAGGTTCGTTTACCGGAAAATATTTAGCAACCTACCTGAAATAGCTATTTGAAATTGCTCTTCGCGCAGTGCTTCCCATACGGACATTCGCCGACCTGGACCCATTCGTAGAAATCGTTACTGTTGCCCTCGACGGCGTAATAGACCTTTTTTATCGTCGGGAATTGAGTCAGCGTTTCCTCGACCATGGCGAAGAAAGCGCCGCCACAGCTTGTGGTCGCGGTGCCGAGGGTTTCGAAGGCCCGCTTGGTGAAGTTGAGATAAGCCGCTTTGTTCTTCACATTGAGGCTCTTGACGATGCCGGTGGTCGATTCGCGGTCGAATGACCAGAAACCTTTTGCTTTTTCTTCTTCTGTGACACCTTTGAAGAGTTCATCCAGAGCGGCTCGTGCGGTTGCCGTTGTCTTAGGAATTGTGCGTTTCGTCGGAAAGGCCTTGGTACAATCCTGCATGTTGGGGTTGAGTTTTTCGTTGTGAAAGAAGACCTTAATAGCCATTGTCCCGGCTTTTTGAGCATTGGCGATCGAGCCGAAAACCAGTATTAGTGACAGTAGACTAAAGAGACGAATCAAGATTCTGTGATTTCTCATCGGTATTTGTATCCCTTACTTTTAATCGAAATTTCTGGTAAGTTAGCCGATTTTGACGTCGAAAGCAACTAAAACATGTTAATCGTCGCCGAACTTTGCTCGCCAAATAGGCGCAATCTCGGCCATAACCTTGCAGTCGCAATAGCCGCCGTTCTCGTTAAGCCAGCCGGTTATTTTGCCAAAATTCAGACGGTTTTCCATCATGAAGCGCATCGCAAATTGCAGGCTGTGATTGCATTCGTTCTCGTAAAGCTCATCTTCAACAAAATCAAGTAGGCCGCTGATGGTGTTCTGTACGGCCGGGAGCGTGTCCAGAAAGGCCTGCATCTCTTCGCCGCTTAGTTGTTCGAGATTCTCGATCTCGCGTTTTCGTACAATTGGCATAAGGGTATTTTGCCACAGGGGGCGCCGAGAGGAGAGAATTCAACCACAGATAAACACAGATGAACACAGATGTGTTTTTGTATATTTCTTATCTTATCTGTGTTTATCTGTGTCCATCTGTGGTTAATATTGTCTTCTCTGTGAACTCTGTGAACTCTGTGGCTAAAATTCCGCTTCCGAAACCCGTGTCATCTCGGCCCGTTCGGCTTCTTCGATCTCGCGTTGCTTGATGCCTTCGCGGCCGTCGTAGGCGGCAAACTTTGGCAAGAACAACGCGGCTCCGATAACAGCGATGATACACAAAATACCGCCGGAGATAAGAGCAGATTTTACGCCGAAGCGTTCGGCGACGATCCCCATTTTAGCACTGCCGAGCATCGGGCCGGTCAGGTAACTCATCATTTCAATACTGGCGAGGCGTCCGCGAAGAAAATTTGGGATCGTCTGATTCCAGATCGAACCGCGAAAGATTCCCGAAATCATATCGAAGAAACCTGCCGCCACGAGGAAGATCAACGCCGGCACCAAGCTGTCGACAAAGCCGAAGCACAAGATCGCGACGCCCCACAGCACAGCAGCGATGATGACCATCAGCCCGTGCCTCTGCACATTCTTAGTCCAACCCGACGTCAGACTCGCGGACAACGCTCCCACCGCGATCGCCGCCGGAAAGAAACCGACGTACTTATCCCCGTAAACAACGGCGAGCGCCGGATACAAAGCCTGCGGAAATGCAAAAAACATCGCCGCGATATCTATAAAATAAGTACCGACAAGCTCTTCCCGCGAAAACGCATATTTCCACGCACGCTTTATCGCCGCAATGCTCGGCCGCTCCGCGTTCTCCGGCGGCGGCACGAACCGCAGCATAAACACCGCGACGAGCGAGGCAACGAACGTTACCAGATCGATTCCGTAGGCGACCGCCGGACTCAGTTGTGTTGCAATCACACCTGCAACAGCCGGCCCGACGATCATGCCGACGCTAAAGCGGACAGAGTTTAACGCCATCACCGCCGACATCATTTCTGTCGGAATAACTTTTTGGATAAATGATTCAAACGCAGGCCGTTGCAAAGCGGCGAGGCCAGCATGGGCCGCAACAACCAAGAACAACAGCCAAACTTGCGGCCTCGGCAAAAGCGAATTAAACAGCAACACCGCCGTCAAAAACGTCTGCCCGATCTCGGTGAGGCGCAGCATCTTTCGCTTATCCAGAAAATCCGCCAGAGCCCCGCCGACAAATGCGAGACACACCATCGGCACGAATTCGGCGAGATAAATATACCCGACCATCGCCGACGATTGCGTCAACTGGTACATCTGCCACGGCACGACGATAAAGGTCATCATCGAGCCGAAGAACGACACAAGCTGGCCAAAAAATAACAGGCGGTAATCGCGCGACGCACGCAAAGGCGACAGGTCGATCAACATATGAAGGGTAATTTAGCAGGCATTCTCTTGATCTCTCTTCATTTCCTTACAAGTTATCATAATCACAACGATGCAGAATAGATGCTCGCGGGAATTGGCAAGGATTTTAGTCTTACAGTAGAATCTTACCGTGCTTGCAATAGTTTATCTGCTCCTCATGGTTGCGCTCGGCGATGCGATCGGCCGGCGGTTTCTACCGTTCCTCTCGATCCCGCATCGGCTGGCGTCTGCATTTTTGTGCGGTGTGCTGTTTAGCAGCTGGTTCACGTATCTCGTCGCCTATGCTTTTTCAGAGTCGTCGAGCCCGATGTTATGGGCGAACGTCGTCTTTTTCACCGTCGCGATAGCCCTCATTTATTTTCTGAATCGCGGCACGCAGGACGACCGCTCAACGACTTTTATCAGCCCTGCCGAAACTGCATTCACTCGTTGGGACTGGACCATCGTCGCAATATTTTTCATATTTGGACTTTGGATGATGTTCCGCACGTTCACGATCGAGGACGGAAATATAGCATTCGGACATCACCAATACCCTGATTTCGGCTCGACCGTGTCGATAATGCAGTCGTTTGCCTATGGCAACAATTTCCCGACCGAATATCCCCATTTCTCAGGCGACCGCATTCGGTACCATTTCCTTTTCTATTTTCAGGCTGGCAATCTCGAATATCTCGGCCTCAACCCGGCCGCCGCGAGCAACGTCCTAAGCGCTTTTTCGCTGACATCGCTTTTGCTGTTGGTGATGACGCTGGGCACGCTGCTGTTTCGCTCAAGGATCGCGGGCCGCATCGGTGCAGCCTTGTTCTTTTTTCACGGCTCGTTGGCATTTATTCCGTTTTTGATAGCTAATCCATCGACGGCCGCGATCACGGACAAGCTCTCAAAAATGACGATGTACCTCAACTCGGGATTTCGATACCGAGGCGAGGACTGGGGCGTCTGGTCACAAAATGTCTTCCTGAACCAACGCCATTTCACCAGCTCGATCGCAATATTTCTCCTCGTCCTTATCTTTCTCTATGTTCGAAATCGCGAAAAGCTTGAGGCCGTAGTCGAACACCAGGCCGAGCCAATCGTCCTACAGAAAGCCACGGAAAATGAGAGCGAACCAGTAGCGGAGCTAAAAACCAAGAGAGCGAAGAAAAAAGGTAAGAGAGCTGCGCCTGTGGCCGAAGAAGAAACGGACGAGGAAACGGAAAACGAAACGACGGTCGATGAAACGTCCGCTGTCGAACCCGAACCTGCAAAACCAGTCACGGAAACCCCATTCCGCCATTACGCACCGTATGTTTTCGCGGGAGTGCTGCTCGGACTTTTGCCGATGTGGAATGGGCCTGTCTATCTTACTGCGGCCGTAATTCTCGCGGTACTTCTACTGCTCTTCCCCCTCAGAAAAGAACTCATCGTCGTTGGCATCACCGCAGCGATCCTTGGGATGCCGCAGGTGCTTTACCTTACCTCGGGCCTCAGACCGGCGGGTTACTCGATGTTCCGTTGGGGATTTGTCATTGATGATGCGGGCTTCTTTGATGTTCTGTATTACACGTTCTTTACGTTTGGATTCAAATGGGTGCTGATCGCGATCGCACTGTATTTCGCTTCCGGTTTGCAAAGGCGTTTTCTGGCCGCGGTGTTTATCGTGTTTCCGCTTACGTATTGTTTCCGCTTTAGCGAAGAGGTACTCGCCAATCACAAGTTTCTCAATATCTGGCTTATCATCGCAAATGTCTTCGTCGCGTATGCCTTGGTCAAATTGTGGAATCTTAAGATCGCATCGACTACGCTACCGACTCGTCTCGCGGCGATCGTGCTCGGTTTGCTAATTACCATCGGCGGCGCGATCGACCTCGTACCAGTCTGGAATTCGTACTTTATCAAGATGAAGTACCAGGACGACCCGCTGGTCGAGTGGGCCAGGGCAAACACCGAGCCGAGATCGATCTTTCTTTCTCAGAAATACATTAATCATCAACTGCTCTTGGCCGGCCGCCGTCTATTTTACGGCGATCCGTACTACGCATGGAGCGCCGGTTACGACACGCCCGCACGCGAGGCTCTGGCCAAACGTATGTTTGAAACCCGCGACCCGAATGAGCTTTTGTCTCTTCTCAAGGAGAATAAGATCAATTACGTCGCGATCGACGACATGATCCGCAACGCACCGGGATTCGTCACGCGTGTGAACGAAGACGTTGTGGCCAAGTATTTTCAGCTTGTATTTAACGATGAGAAAAAGGAATACGCGAATATAAAGATCTACAAGGTTCCCGAACAGATCACAGTAACAGGCGATACGACGACGCCATTGCCGCCGCAGCCGGTTGCCGCTCCCGCTGAAGGTACTGTTTTTCAAGCCGTCGAAGGAAGCCAACCGGGCCAGCTCGGGCGGCCACGCGGGATCACGGTCGATGCGGCGGGCAATATCTTTGTCGCTGACACGGGTAATTCGCGTGTACAAAAATTCGATGCAACAGGCAAGTTTCTTGCAGCTTACGGAGAGAAGGGCGATGCTGCCGGTCAATTGATGGAACCGAACGGCGTCGCCATCGACGCGGCCGGCAATATCTACGTGACCGATGCAAAGATGCACAAACTATTGCGATATAAGACCGATGGCCAATTCGACAAAGAATGGAATGGGCCTTCGGCTGGCAATTTCTACGGCCCCCGCGACCTCGTAATCGGCCCGAACAAGATGATCTATGTCATCGATCAAGGCGGAACACGAATCTGCAAATTTGATCCTGCCGCCGACTTATGGACGACTTGGGGATCGAGCGGATCGGGCGAAGCCCAGTTCAATGAGCCAAGCGGCATCACTATCGGAGGCGGCAACGTCTTCGTCGCCGACGCCAATAACAACCGCCTTCAGGTGTTCGATCTGGAAGGCAAATTCATTCGGCAAATTGCTGTCCCCGTTTGGGAAAGTGCTTCGAGCAACTACCCGGACGTCGTGTACGATGAAAACAAAAAACTTCTGTACGTGACCAGCGGTAAAACAAATGAGGTGCTTGTCTTCGATGCCGAAGGACGACAGATCGACAGTATCCGCGTGGCGGGCGATATCGCGTTCAGCAATCCGTCGTCTATTGTCATTCAGATTGAGGGCAAATCGCGACGACTGCTGATAATGAACACGGGCAGTTCGAGAGTTCTGAAAGTCGATCTTGAAGCGAAGAAGTAAGCCCTGAGCACACGATTCAAATATGCTAAATCAAGTTTCCGGCTTTGTCGGCCGACACAGACTGCTGGCAGGCGCGATCTTCGTCGCTATCGTCTATGCCTATTTCATCTCGGGCGTCTCGACCAATCCCGCAGGCTTTTACGTCGACGAATCGTGCCTCGCATACAACGGCTACATGATCGCGACCGCTGGAACCGGAGAGAACGGCGACAGCTTTCCTCTCTATTTCCAGTGCTATACGCAGGGCTACTCCCAGTGGGCAAACCCTACACACGTGTATCTGCTCGGACTGTTGTACCTAGTCGTGCCGCCGAGCAATTTGTCGGCTAGGGTTTTTGGGGCCACGATGGTCTTTCTGGCGGCCTTTTTGCTTGGCCTGATAGGCAAAAAGATCACCGGCCGAACGGCCGTTGGCGTTATTGTCTGGCTAATGGCTCTGTTTACACCATGGCTCTTTGAGATCAGCCGCCTTGTGCTCGAAACGTTCTTTTATCCCTTGGCGATAGCAATGCTCTTGTATTTTGTGTATCGAGCTTCGACAAAGCCGAAATGGACTATCTCCGACAATTTGCTCATTGCGATCGCTCTTTCTCTGATCACATACTCATATACGATCGGCCGTCTTCTCGGGCCGTTGCTTGGACTCGGGCTGCTCGTGTTTGCGACAAGCTGGCGAGCGTTCTTTGGTGTAGTCAAGACGGGTATCATTTACACGCTGACGCTGATCCCATTCCTCGTTGTGTATCTTGGCAACACATCGGCCATAACCGGCCGCTTTATGCGGGCGACCTATCTCGATTCGAATAAGACGTTTTTCGAGAATGCGACCTTATTCGTCACTTCCTATCTCTCCGACTTAAATCCGCTGTTTCTACTCGTTTATGGCGACATACACCCTCGGCATCACGTCAGGGGTATGGGCGGGATTCTTATCGGCACATTTGTCCTGGCGATGATCGGCGTCGTTCTGATTCTGATCAGGAAACAACGCGGAGCATGGTGGCGCTACGTGATTTTTGGAGCGCTCGCCTCGATCGTTCCTGGTGCGCTCACGACGGAACGCGGTCACTTTCTGCGGTTGGTTGCTTTTCCGGTTTTCTTCATGCTACTTACGATCCCGGCGATATCGTGGCTGCTCGGCGATCCGCTCGGCAAGCGTGAGGCGAAGCCGGAGCCGGGGCTTTATGACGATGGCGAGGAAGCATTTACCGTTTCGAGTACCGAGCCGGCCTCACCGCCCGCATGGCGACGGGTCGTGCTATACACGCTGATCGCGGCGACCGCGCTACAGGCGATGGCGTTTCAGGTAATGTTTAGCAATTCTGCCGGAACGCGCGGGATCGAGTTTAACGCGGCATACGAAAGCGTCCTCGACCAGGCCTTGGCTGAAGGCACACGGCCGATCTATCTCGACGAAGGCGGCGAACCTGCATATATTCACGCTTATTGGTATGCCGCTCAGAAGGGTGTCGACCTCTCGAATTTTGTCCATGTCCTTGACAACGAGTTCCCACCATATGGAGCTCTCGTTATCACCTCCGAGGGTTCGTGCAAGGACTGCGAAATGATTACTCACGAAGGCAGTTTCATCCTGTATCGTAAGAAGCGTCCGAATGCGGCCGAGGTGACCACAACCAAACCGACCCCGCTCTCGCCTGAGATGCCGCCGACCATGCTGGTGCGTCCGCGTGGAATCGGCCTCGATAAGGCAGGCAATCGCTACGTCGCCGACACGGATAACGCGAGGATACAGAAGTTTGACTCGACTGGACAGTTTGTAATGCGGTTTGTTA
>JANPDK010000072.1:0-9174 GCA_031431415.1 Acidobacteriota bacterium
TAAGGGCATTTCGTGCTCGTGCACACTATGCCCTTACTTCGTGCGGGCTTCTGCAACGAGGGCTAGTGCAACTTTGCCTCGTGCTTGTCGTCGCGGTCGTCGCCAACGCCCAGACTAGCGGTGGCCTCAAGGGCAAGGTCAAAAACCAGGAAGGCGACGGCATCGGTGGTGCGGTCGTCACGGCAAGGCTGAATGGCAAGGATATTCGCACCGTTACGGCGAACAATCGCGGCGATTTTACTATCGAACCGCTTGAAACTGGCACGTACAACATTCTCTTCGACGCCAAAGGCTATGCGGCGGCAGTCAAATACAACGTCGAGGTCAAGCCCGGAAAGACAAAGGACATGGGCGGAAGCCTTATTCTACAGGTTGATCGAGGTATGTACGTCCTCGTCAATGGCAGCGTTTACTACAAAGACGGCACATCTCTGGCCGGAGCCGAGGTAAAGGTCGAACGCGTTAATCCCGATGGTTCAACGTCCAAGGTCGCTACCATGTACGCGAGCGAAAGCGGCGAGATCACCCTGCGACAGCCTGAGAAGAAAGCAAAATTCCGCTTCACCGTCACTCACCAAGGCGTCACTGGCTCAAAAGAGGTCGAGGTCGAAACTGCCGCTATGTACCGCTTCTCAATTATCCTCGACGTCGAACGGGAAAAGAAAAGCAAGCCGTAATAGCGCCCCAGCTTCGCTCACAAATAATTTCTAAATTGGGTTTTATTCGTTTACCATCACCTCGACCGGGTCGAGGGCGGCCGCCTGCATCGCTGGGTAAAGAGCACCTGCAAGGCTGCCGAGTATCGCAATGCCGACCGCGATAGCTATCCAGCCGGAGCTAAATTCGAACGCCAATCCAAACTGCCGTCCGATAGCAAACGCTGAAATTACCGACACCACACCGCCAAGAACGACACCGAGAATCCCGATCATAAAGGCTTCGCCCTCGATCGTCTTCACGATAAAAGCCTTTGACGCACCGAGCGATTTCAGGATCCCGATCTCTTTCCGACGTTCTGTAATGGTCGTGTACATCGAGAGCAGCACGAAGATCGTAGAAATAAACGCACCGAGTCCGACGAGGACGCGAAGGAATGTTTTCAGACCTGGAATGCGGTCTTGGGCGTCGGTGACCAGGTCGCTCGTGAGATTGATCGTATTACCCGGCAGCACCTCATTTATCTTCGCCGCAACCGCCCGAGCGTCGTAACCACTCTTGATCTTGACCAATATATATGTGCATTTGTCCGTCTGCAGAGCGTCCTGCATACCGGCGAGTGAGAGCTTGATGCGGGCGCCAGAGGGCGGCGAAAAGATGCCGACAATCTTTTTGTCGCCGAATACACTGAGTGTGTTGCCAACCTTGAGGTTGTTCGACTCCGCCTCGTGCTCGTCAATGATGATCTCATCATTTGCGGTCGCTGCACGTCCGGCGACGAGTGTCATCTCATTCATCGCTGCAAACGGTGCCCAATCGACGCCATCCACCTGCCGCATTCCCCAACGGCTTTTCGAGTCGGGCGACATATTTCGGATGACGGGAACAGTTGCCGCGACGCCTTCGATCTCGAGAAGGCGGGCAACGTAGCCAATATTCACGGCAGTGTTCGCAGTGGTAGTGTCCATCCCGCCAGGACGCGTGAAGACGATCTCGGCTTTCCAATTCGCCGCACGCTTTGCCATGTCGTTCGTCATTCCATCTGCGAGGCTTGTAAACAGCACCACGAGAACGACGCCCAACGCCACGCCGATCACACTTATGAGCGTACGAAAGGGGCGGACTCTGAGATTGGCAAATACTAGTTCCAGCATCGGATGAGGTCAATATCGCTTGCGGTACATCTTGCCCTTCCGACGAAGGATGAGGCGGATACTCCAGGTTATGAGAACGGAAACCATTAGAAAAATCCACGCACCAATTGCACTGCGGTATGCCCAGTTCCAGACGCCGCGAAAGGTACCAAGGATCGATCCGACCGCAAGGCCAAATGCGAGGACAGCCAAGAATGCATTTAGAAATTTACCACTCTCAAGGTTCTTAGATATCAGGACTGGCAGGTATGCAGTGAACTCGCCGATCATACGCGGCATGCGCTTCAGGTCGTCTTTCAAACTGGGCGTTTCACCAGAGGCTCCGACCAGTAGTACGCCGTGACGCATCGCGAACAGGTTAAACAGTACTGAGATCACCGAGAAAAGCACCGAGATAGCAAACGCCCGTCTCCGGGCCAGGCCGTCCTGCGACGATGCAAATATATCGAAGAAATAACGTTCCTGTGCGTAATGCGTTAGAAACTCGACCGAGTGGCTAAAAGCCGGCAGCAGTATCGAAACAATGATGTTCGCCTGCCAAAACGGCGTTGCTCGCCGAAAGGACTGCACGACCGCACCGGCTAGGCCGGTGGTGAGAAAGCGAAATACAAGCTCAACACCGACTGCCGTCAAAGTGACGAGCCAATTCTCGCGGCTTGCCTGATAGATGGTGTAATAGAAGGATGCGCGGACGATCGCGCCAAGGCAAGCGGCTTTCCAGTTCCAACGCGAAACCAACTGGAATGGATGGCGGATAAGATTGCGAAAAACGTCAGAGACGTAGATCCGATCTTCCCACACTTCTTCCATGTCGTCAGCGTCGGCGATCGAATGGTGAATCTCGTCGGATATTGCCATGGGCGGAACGGTTTCCCTGTCCATACTACTAACTCGTTCGCTCTCGGCAAGCGAAAACGAAAACGTTTATGCTAACACATGCGTAGATAAATTTCCCCTAGGGATAACTCGACGGAAGACACGAGCAGTGAACTCTTTGTGAGTTTAGCATATTGGAAGGCCGTCGCGTTCGTCCCTGAAAGTGACAAAGGTAATAGCGTCGGGTGCAAACCCGACGATACTATCAATGGTGACGCTTCGTCCCTGACGGGGACGAACTATTGCCTCGATGGACAGAATGCGTCCTTTCAGGGACGAATCGAGCATAACGTCTGACTCGTCGGGATTCTCCCAACGCTATTGCATTTGTCCCCTCCATGGACTGGAAAAGCAACTTTCAGTTCAAAAAAATTGTCATAAATCGTGAAATGGTGGTGTTTTGTTTGCAGATACGGGAAATTTTCGAACACACGACATTTGGAGACGCAATTATGAGTTGGTTATACACAATACTTTTCGCCGGCCTTTCGATCTCATCGCCGACAGCTTCGGCGCCTGTGCAGCAGCCGCTTCTTATGGACACTGTGGTGCAGGTCCAAAGCGCGGACGAAACGGAGAACTTTGAGAAGACTTATCCGCTTAACGCCAACGGTCGCGTCAATCTGTCGAATGTTAACGGCTCGATCATCGTCGAGGGTTGGGACCGCAACGAGGTCAAGTTGCAGTACACAAAGGTCGCCGATTCAAAAGAACGCCTTGCAGATGTCGAGGTGCGGATCGATTCGCGGGCCGATTATTTCAGTGCCGAGGTCGATTACGGCAATTGGCGCAAGGGCAATGACGGTTGGCGTTCGGGCAAGCTCAATGTAGATTTTCGGCTGATGATCCCGCGTGGGGCGATGATCAACGAGGTCGAGACCGTCAACGGCTCGGTCACCGCGTCGAACTTTACCAACTTTACAAAGATCTCGGCTGTAAATGGCTCGGTCAAGGCGACGAACATTCGCGGCACAGCCCGTCTTTCGACTGTCAACGGCGAAGTTGAAGCTGATTTTGACCGTCTTGAGAGCGGCAGCAAGATAACAGGCGAAACCGTCAATGGCCGCGTGAATTTCACCATCCCGTCAGATGCCAACGCGACGCTCAAGGCCGATTCGCTCAACGGTTCGATCACGAACGACTTTGGCCTGCCGGTTCGCAAAGGCAAATATGTCGGCCGCGACCTTTACGGCAAGATCGGTAGCGGCGATGTCCAGATCAGACTAGAAAGCGTGAACGGCACTCTTAATGTTAGCCGAAAGAACGACGGCAAACCGCTCAGCCCCGCGGTCAATCTACTCACCACAAAGAGCAAAGAGGATGACGACGATTGGGATAATGATGAAATGTCCGCCAATACCGCAAAGATGAACAAGGACATCGCGAAGGCGGTTAAGGATTCACAGAAGATTTCCGCAAAAGCGATGACCGAGGCGCGGGTCGAGATGGCAAAGATTGCTCCTGAGATCGCCAAGGTTGCGGCCGAGGCGGCTATTGGCGCGATCGATATGGTCCGTCTTAGCGAAGTGCAGGACAAGATTGCCAAAACACAGGCCGCCAATGCAGACAAAATGGTGAGGCTCGCCGAGCTGGGCTTCTCAAATTCAATGCCGCGCATCGAGACGAAAAGCGGCGTCTTTGTCGTAAAGGGCGTCCCGACCATCATCATAAATGCTGAGCCCTGCTCGGTAAAGGTCGTTGGTTGGGACCAAAGCGAAGTCAAATACCGCGTTATCCAACATATCGAGGGAAGGCGGGCCGAGCCGTTGAAGGTGAGCGAGACACACACCGACTCTAACGTTTCGATCAGCGTCGATGAGCCGCGAAACAACAATGGGCTGCGATACTACGGCGACGGCCAACGAACGGTCATTGAGGTTTATGTGCCCCGCAAATCCAATCTGAAAGTCACTGCTAACGGAGAGCTGCGTGTGGATGGCGTCTCGGGCAATCTCGAACTAAAAGGCACCGATGGCATGATCAACGTACGCGATTCGGACGGCAAACTTAACGTCACAAATGGCGACGGACAGGTTCGCATTGTCGGGTTTCGCGGCGAGCTGATCGCAACAACTGGAGACGGCGAAGTTCGAATGGACGGCGACTTTTCACGGATCACCGCATCGTCGGGTGACGGAGCGTTCGTGCTCACCGTCCCCGAGAATTTTGACGGCGATATAGTCACGCCCGGCGACCGTTTTGCGATCGAAGATCTGCCAAACAATAAGAAGCTGTCGGACAACAAATGGCGTTTTGGCAACGGCGGACGAACCTACCAATTTTCGAGTGCCGACGGATGCCTTACTGTTCAAAATCGCAACCTTATCATTGGGGGAAATTAACTGCCAGATCAGTCCCGGCATCGTACCGGAAATGTTTGTTGAAACTTTCTGACCGAATCAACGTTTTAGTCAACAGTCTTTCCTTTACGGAAACATCATTTAGTCGTTTTACTTTCTATATAGGTGTAGTAATGAACAACCTCGCTTTGCTTTTCGCGATCTCTCTTTTTGTTTTTGGAATCCAGGCTCAACAGCCCTCTGGGCCCGACTCCGGTTCGACCAATAAGGCTTCGAATACGATCACCGCCGCCGCGGCAAAGCCTGGCAGCGTGGCCGTACCGCCCGAAAAATCGAGTCCGATGCACATCCCGAGATTTACCACGACCGTCACCATAGACGGCCGTCCTGACGAAGATGCGTGGAAAACCGCCGCTGTCTTTAAAGACTTTTACCAGACATATCCAGGCAACAATACCGCTCCATCCAAACCTACTGAGGTCATGGTGATGTACGACGAAAAGAATTTGTACATCGCATTTAAGTGCTGGGACGAAAAAGACAAGGTCCGCGCGACCGTCGCCAAACGCGACAACGTCTTTGGTGAAGACAACGTCCGCGTCTGGCTCGACACTTATAACGACCGCCGCCGCGCGTACGTTCTCGGTTTTAATCCTCTCGGTATCCAGGCCGATGGCATCTTTACCGAGGGTCAGGGTGCCGATTTTTCGGTTGACATCGTCATGGAATCGAAAGGCGTCGTCGAAGATTGGGGCTGGTCGGTCGAGGCCAAGATCCCTTTCAAATCGATCCGCTACAAGACCGGTAAAGGAACACTCTGGGGATTCAACGCCGCCCGTAATATTGATCGCTTTAATGACGAACTTGACCAATGGCTGCCCGATGATCGCGACGTGTCGGGATTCCTCATCAAGCACAGTAAGATCAGCGGCCTCGACGACATCAAATACGAACGCACACTCGAAGTAGTACCAAGCGTCACGCTCAGCGAGACCGGTAGCCGCGTTCAGGCAAATGAGTTTGCCGCGGGACGTTTTGTTAATGAACCGATCAAGAAACAGATCGGTGTCACCCTCAAATACACACTGACGCCGAGCATTACGCTCGATGCGGCGATCAACCCCGATTTTGCCGAGATCGAGGCCGACGCTCCGGTCGTAACCGCCAATCAGCGATTTCCGATCTTCTTTCAGGAAAAACGACCGTTCTTCCTCGAGGGTGTAGAGATCTTTACCTCACCGCTACAGGTTTTTTAGTCGAGGAATATCGTCGATCCTGATTTCGCCGTAAAACTCTCTGGCAAATCCGGCAAGACCTCGTTCGGGCTGCTCGCCGCCTCGGACAACGCGCCGGGCAATTATTCGCCCAGCGAAAGAACTCTCAATGCCCAGTGCCTCGAACGCCAGCCAACAAATCCAAACCTGCAATGCTCGCGTAATGAGTTTCTCGACAAAAATTCGCTGTTTGGAATTATGAGATTGAAGCGCGATTTCGGAGCTGAGAATAATATCGGATTTTTCTCTACCTACCGGACATTTGTGGAACAGAAAAATTTGCTCAGCGGGTTTGACGGACGATTCAAACTGTCGCCAAAGTTGACGTCGCAGTTCCAGGTTGCCGGCACGACATCAAAGCGTTGTACCTTCGAGCCTGAGTTCGAACCAACTCTGAATACGGCTCAGGCAGCGAGAAATAGAGCGATCTGTGGAACCGGCCTGACGAGCACCGATCCGCTTAGGAACGGTACTTTTCAAAACTATCGGGTCGGTAACGGTCTCGGCTACTATTTCAATCTCGACTACAACGCCGAGACACGTGGTTGGTTTTTCGAGGCCGGCGGTCGAAGCAAGTTTTATCGTGCTGATTCAGGATTCACGCGCCGGACGAACACCAATTTCTTATTCTTCTTTAACCGCTTGTCGACAAAGTCGGACTCAAAGAAAAAGATCATTCGCGCCCAATGGAACCAGATGGGCGGCGTCAATTACGATTGGAAAGGCCAATTGACGAGCTACAATGTCCAGACCAACGGCAACGCCAGCCTTCAGCGAAATGCGTTTCTCAACTTCGCGACGGGCTATTCCTACGAAAAGATCTTTGAAGAAGAATTCGGCCTCAAGCGTTCACCGACGCGTCCGTTGGGGACATTCCTCGGCGACCCGACCCGTTCTGCCAAACAGCAATTCGTCTCGGTGAATTTTAATCAGAACCCAAATAAGCGTATCGGCTACGGCTTTTTTGCCGGGATGATCCGTAATGCCTTCGATTTTTTCTACTTCGCCCCGACAACCAATTTGCAAGATCCCGGACCGGGGCTACAGATGGACGCCAATGTCTCTCTATCGCTAAAGCCGATCGATCCGCTGAGTTTTTCGATCAGCTACAACAAGAGCCGTTTGACACGAAACGATAATCGACGGCGTTCTTTTGATTCGGATATTGTTAGTGTGAGATCAACGTACTATTTCACAAATTTCATCTTTACCCGATTTCGCCTCGATTACGACGGCACCGCAAAGAACTTCGCCGGTCAGGCCTTGTTCGGCTGGACGCCGAGCCCGGGCACGGCGTTCTACGCCGGCTATAACGACAATCTAAACCGGAACGGATTTAACCCTATCAACGGCCAATTCGAACCCGGCTTTGCCCGCAACGGCCGTACATTCTTTATCAGAGCGTCGTACCTTTTCCGCAAGAGTTTCTAGTCCGATCTTTCACTCCTATTGCCTGGTGCTCGGCAGCGGATCGCCTCCGCTGCCATTTTTTTTCGCAAGTGATTAAGCAGTTCCTTAAGACTTTTTCTTGTCCTTATGCAAAAAGTTCTTGTAACCTATCAAGTATTTATGTATAACTATAGATAGTTATTACATTTCCCGTCGTTACCCGACAGTACAATTAGGAGAACAGAATGAATAGGAACACGCATTTGCGCACCTTTGTCTTAAGTATTGTATTAAGCGGCCTGACTTTCTCAGGTATTGTCATGCCGACCGTGTCGGCCCAAACGCAGTCGCAGGACACGGCGTTTGCGCTCCAACGTGGATATCGTACGGGTTATTCGGATGGCTATATGGCCGGATATCGCGATACGATCGACAGTGTCAGCCGTAATTACACGCGCCACGCCGAGTACTCAAAGGCCGACCGTGCTTATAACAAGGAGTACGGCACGATCGACGATTACAAGGATGGCTACAAACAAGGTTTTGAGTCGGGATACGATACCGGCTTTGAACGGCGTTCATTCGAAGCGAGTCTGCCGAAAAATCTCGACCGCCGTGGCGGCGGCGTGATGGTAGGCGACCGACACGTCGCTGGCAATACCCCGCCCCAAGCCTCGACACAGACTCAGGAATCGATCCGCATCGAGAACGATCCGAAAAACACGACCGAGACTCAGCCGGCAAACTACAATGCCAGCTACCAGGGCAATCCGAATGCGATCGTCGTAATACCGCGTGAGACTGAGTTGATCATCGAATTGCAGGAAGATCTCAACACCGAGCAGAGCCGCGAGGGCGAGAAATTCACCGCCCGCATCGTCGCTCCATCTGAGATCGCCGGTGCGATGGTCGAGGGCCGCGTGTCTAAGATCCTGAAACCCGGCCGCATCAAACGCCGCAGCGAAATGCTGCTTTCATTCGACCGCATCATCTTGAGCGACAATCGCTGGAGCAATTTCAGTGCTCAGCTAACCGAAGTAATGGCGGTCAAGGGTGACAACATCAAAAGGGTCGATAACGAAGGCACTGCGATCGGCCAAAGCTCGATCAAAAGCGACCTCGTAAAGATTGGGGCAACTACCGGAACCGGAGCCTTGATCGGCGGCGTTGTCGGCGGCCCGGTCGGCCTCGCAGTTGGAGCCAGCGTCGGTGCAGCATTCGGCGTCGGAGCCGTCGTCATCGAACGCGGCAAACACGTCCGCCTAAACCGCAATCAACAGATCCGCATCAAGACGGCATACGAAACACAGATCCGTTAATCGCCCGATCTATACATCGCAAAAGATCCATTTCATGTTCCACCGTTCCACCCTGGAACGGTGGAACGCATGGAACACTGTGTCGTCTGTGTCGTCCTAAAGAAAGTTGACACTTTAGAGTGTTATTCCTTGTATAGGTTTGCACTTTGTTTGTTAGTCCTGTTCAAGGTTTACAGTTGCTCCTTTTTAGTTTAGTTTTCTGTCT
>JANPDK010000073.1:0-6956 GCA_031431415.1 Acidobacteriota bacterium
CCGCTCATCGAAGGGCAAAGCCCGGAAAAAAAGCTGTCAAGAACCAAAATTCTTTTTTCTGATTGTCGTTCGTTCTATACTCTTTCAAAATAAGATTCTATTGATATTTTTTCAATCAAAGGAGGTAAGTTTTGATGCAAAAAATCGGTGTTCGAGAAGAAATTGAAGGAGCGCCGGGCGTTAATTTCAACGGCATCAAGCGGACTGATTTTCTTGCGGAGATCGAAGCCGCCGCCGCTGACGACGCGGCGATAGCCGATCTCGAATCCGAACTCAAGATGAAACGCGATGTCCGCGACGACAAATACGTCGGCCGTGGGCGACAAACGCTCAAAGGTCGGCCAAGGCGTCGCTGGTTCTCCAGACTTTGGCGATGACAGCCCGCTTTACGGAGCAATGGGCTTTGTCCGTAAATCCGAGAAGAAGTCTGGTTTGACCCGAAAAATCAAACCACCGAAAGGCACCAGCTAAATCGGGACATTTGTTGTAAGGTAAATGTGCGGCTTGTTTGTCTTCGCCAGAAGCTGACCTCGCCGTATAGAGGGCGGCGGTGTGGGAGACGCCACCTCGCTATCTTTATTATGAGAACTACGCGCACGTCGAATCCGTAAAGCTAATCGGAGGTTTAAGTAGAACGGTCTATTATCAATAATATGAAAAAAGTAATTCTAGTTGTCGCAAGTCTTTTTGTTTTTTCGGCATTTGTTTTCGCGGCCAAGCCGCCGGTGAAGGTTCAGAAAGCGTTTGAGGCAAAATTTCCTGATGCAGCGAGCGTCAAATGGTTGAAGGAGAATTCCAAAGAATGGGAAGCCGAGTTTACCGTAAATAGCGTAAAAATGTCGGCTAACTTTAAGAATTCGGGCGATTGGGTCGAAACGGAGAGTCAGATCAATGTTTCGGAACTGCCGGAAGCGGCTGTCGAGGCTATCAAGAAGCTACATCCAAAAGGTGAAATCGCGGCCGCGTACAAAATCGAATCGGCAACTGACGGAACGAAATACGAAGCCGACGTAAAGACAGGCAGAAAAACCGTCGAAGTCTTTCTGAAAGAGGACGGAAGTATTTTGAAGTAATTGGCAATGGATGATGATAGAGGCGCAGATGTCTCTCTTATTTTTTTTGGAGGAAGACATGGACGCTGAAACAAAAGACGCTTTGAGCAAAGTCCCGCAAGTAACGCTCATTTTCTGGATAATAAAGATTCTCTGCACAACAATCGGAGAGACTGGGGGCGACGCTTTTACCATGTCTTATCTCGGCGAAACGACTGCCGAGGCGAATCCAAACGGCTATCTCATCGGAACTGCGGTTTTTGGCGTCATCTTTTTGGTTGCTGTTGCAATGCAGATCAAGGCGAGCAAGTTTCACCCTTTCCTCTATTGGTTCACGATTATCGCGACAACAACAGTCGGAACGACGTTGGCCGATTATCTGACGCGCTCGAACGGTCTGGGCTACACGGTCGGTTCGTCTATTCTTTTGGTTTGTGTGATCGCTTCATTACTGATTTGGAAGTCAGTGACTGGAACCATAGACGTCGCAAGCGTAAGTAATGCAAAAAGCGAGATATTTTATTGGGTCACGATCATGTTTTCGCAGACGCTTGGAACGGCGCTAGGTGATTGGTTCGCGGACACGGCAGATCTTGGTTACCTCGGAGCGGCAGGAGTTTTCGGAGGAGCGTTGCTTGTACTCGCGTTACTGCTCTACTTTACAAGTGTGTCGCGAGCAATCTTGTTTTGGGCGGCTTTCGTTTTGACGAGGCCGTTAGGTGCAGTAGTCGGTGACTTTCTCGATAAACCTAACGAAAAAGGCGGCCTTGAACTTGATCGGTATGTGGCGACCGCTATCTTGCTGGTGTTGATATTCGGCTCCATTCTTATATTTAAGCAACGTCCTGCGGAAAAGGCCCATTAAATAATGTTAAAGATAAATGCTTTGCTCTTGCTAGCCTTGTTGATGACAGCCTTTGGTGTCGTGTCGATTCGCGCTCAAGGCGGGCCACCGATGATAACTGATGACACGGGAACAGTGCCGAAAGGCCATTGGGAAATAAATACGGCTTTCACCATCGAGCGCACGGCGGACGGCCGATTGCTGGGCATCCCGTTACTCGACATCAATTATGGATTGAGCAAGAATACACAGTTAAAGGTTGAGATTCCATGGTTAAAGTCGAGCGTTAACGGACAAAGACGGCTCACCGGATTGGGCAACACAAATATCGGAGTTCGTTGGCGCTTTCGTGATGAAAAAGAACATCATCTCATCGCTCTGTCGATTTATCCACAGATCGCATTCAATAATCCTACGTCGTCAGTTCGTCGTGGATTGGTTGATAAAGGCCCGGAATTTCTAATGCCTTTGCAATGGCAAACACAAGTAGGCAAATACGGTATTAACGGCGATGTCGGCTATCGATTTAAGTGTGGAACTGATGAAGTTATTTACGGCGTAGTTGTCGGACGAACATTCAAAGAGAAGTTCGATCTGCTTGCCGAGTTTCACGGCACAAGCCCGATCTCTGGCTTTGGCACAAGCGAAAATGTTTATAACATCGGCTCTCGTGTGAAACTAAATAAGCATATGACCTTCATCACATCAGCCGGTTCTAGCGTTCGCCGGAACCACGACCCTCGATTCATCGGCTACGCGGGAATACAATTTACGTATTGATAGTTATCGGAACGTCGCACCCACACTTCACTCAACGCAAAACTGGACGACAAGCTTATTTCATCAGCTCGCCTTTTTATTCGTATTCTCAAACCCAAACGCAATCGCCGCTTCGAGAACGTCGGTGTTTATATCTTTTAGAGTTTTGAATCGTATGCAATACCCGGTCACGGTCGCAAATCCGGAAATATTTATTCGGGTGACAGATGTTTGCTGAGACGAGAAAGCAGGAGCTTATGACGTTCTGCGGATATATAACCGATCGCTCCTCGGATGTTTTTTTTAGTAACTATTGCTAAAAAGCCAAGCCTGATTATCGAGGTTTGTGTTAGCCCGCTTGAAGTGAAATCTGTGTCGGTTGAGCTAATGGTTTCGTCAAAGTCATCGACTTTATGTCGTAATTGTGTGCTGATGCCACAAACAAGCAAATCATCAAACGGCGGCATAGAGCGAAGGTAAACCGTCGGTCTTGTTTTCCACATTCCGTCGGCTTGCGGAAGATTGACAAGAAGCACGTCACCTTCTTTCATAATCGGGATTGACCTCGGTCAGGACGGTTAAGGAGTAATCAGGTTCGTCATCGCCGTATGCGCGTTCAAGATTCGCAGCAGAGAACCGCAACCATTCTTGCCGCTCGTCGGCATCATCAAAGTCAATGATAGTCACTATCGCACGACTTTTTTTCTCTAAATGAATAGGTTCGAGCAAAACTACACTGCCGTTGACATCGATTTCGGCTTCGATCTGAGTAAGCATAAATTTCACCTCTTAACGGAGTATATCACTAAAAGAAATACGCTGAAAATCATTTTAGTCCGCCGCGTTCGTAGCTATGATGATGGTGCGGTTCTCATTTTCATTCTGCGCCTCGACCCTTCTCGTAATGCCGCTTCGAGAACATCAATATTTATATCTTTTAGAGTTTTGAATCGTATGCAATACCCGGTCACGCTCGCTTTGCCGAGGCTGTTAGCGTATGTTTCGGCCAGGTATTTCTTATCTTCGATACCGAGGATATAGATGGAGATAACGGTTTTGTTTGGGCTCGGGCTTTTAAAGCTCCAGCTCTCGAAGAAATTCGGCTGCCGTTAAGATTCGAATGCTGCCGTATTCCTTCAAATCCAATAAGTCTTTGTCGCCGGAAACGATCAGCTCACATTCGGCGAAAACAGCACAAGCGATAATGGCATCGTCATCAAGGTCGCGAGAAACAGGCAAAGGCAGATGAACCGCGTCGACAATAATTGCAAACCCAAGTAGTTCCTCGACCAAATCTTCCGGCGTAAATCCAACTCGCGAAAACTGCTTCTCAAACTTGCCACGAGCGAGAATGCCTCTAAGCTCGGTAATCAGGGCCGGGCTGGTGTAAAGCTCGAAAAAACCATCGCGGGCGCTATCAATAACGCGACGCGGATTTCCACCCCATAATGCGGCTGATACGATAAGATTTGTATCGGCGGTGACACGCATCTATGAGCGTCGCTTTTCTTGCCGGTAGGCCGCGATCTCCTCAGCGATCTCTTCCTCCGTAGGCTTGTCCGGCAAGGCGTTGAGCTGATCGAGCATCGAGAAAAAACGATTCGTCTTACGACGACGAAGTTCATCCTTTAGCATCGATGTGATTATCAGCGGTCGGAACAAGCCGTACTCCTCAGCTTCCTCGGCAATATCATCCGGCAATGTTAAGACAATTTCTGACATAAAGGTTCTCCGAAAATATTATAACTCACGATGCAAGTTCTGCGATCTTCCTCTCATTCGTCCTCTTTCATCTGATGCTCTCCGGTTTTTTATTCGTATTCTCAAACCCAAACGCAATCGCCGCTTCGAGAACGCCGGTGTTTATATCTTTTAGAGTTTTGAACCTGATGCAATACCCGGTCACGACCCCGAGGCTGCTGGCGTATGTTTCGGCCAGGTATTTCTTGTCTTCGATACCGAGGATATAGACAGAGATCCCGGTTTTGCCCCGCGCTCAGGCCGATCTGATAGAGCTCGCGATGCTACTCGACATTTATTTCGTAACTGACTAACCACAGGTCGAGTTGGTCGAGAGTTAGTTTCCAGCGAGCTTTGTAGTCCCGCATCCACTGACGGTTTTCTTCAGTGTCGCTAACATCGATCACGATCTTTGAGAGCGCATCAGTATAAAGAATTCCCTCGTGGTGCCAGTAGCCTTCGATAGCGGTAGGCTCAAAGCTGGCTGCTCCGAATTGATCGACGATCTCTTTCAGCGCTTGTCCGCGAAGTTTGCGCGGTATTTCGCTGCCGTCGTTATACTGTTGCGGGAACAATATCTCGAAGCGACGCAATTTGCTGCTCATAGGTAGATTTTCCTATCACGTTGAATTGATAACCTTCTATCGCCAAAGCCTGCAATGCGGCATCGGGAACGAGGACCTCGCCGGTTTTAAGCACTCGCCCGGGAAAGCGTCCGAGAAGAAAACCAAGAGCCTCTATTTCGGTATCTGCATCTGCAAATTTGATTGTGATCATAATGCCTCTGAAAAGATTATATCAGATTGTTCCAACCACCTTAATCATCCTCATTTATCTGAGGTGCGGCGGTTTTTACGTCGCCCTCGTGAGCCTCGACCCTATCTCGTATTGCCGCTTCGAGAACATCGATGTTTATATCTTTTAGAGTTTTGAACCTAATGCAATACCCGGTCACGCTCGCTTTGCCGAGGTCTTTTCCGTACGTTTCGGCCAGGTATTTCTTGTCTTCGATACCGAGGATATAGATGGAGATCCCGGTTTTGCCCCGCGCTCAGGCTTTTAAAGCCCCAGTTCATTAAGAAAATCTACCGCAGTCACGATTGTTACACCTTGATATTCCTTCAGAACCAGCAAGTCGTTGTCGCCGGTTACGATGAACTCACAATCAGCGGCGAACGCACAGGCTATCAATTCATCGTCGTCCGCGTCGCGAGATATGCGATCTCTCAACTCTGTAGTCCTAATTATGGTCGAGATAGCGGCGTAGTCGGCCACCATCCTTCGACGGCTGATACCGGTTTCGTCAAACTTGCGGTCAAAGTGTGGCCGCTCGATCACTTCGGCAAACTCATCGAGCAGTACCTGACTCGTACACAACTCAATAATGTCCGACCGCCCGGCATCGAGAACCCTAAGCGGAAGACCACCGAACAGAAAACCCGAAACGACAATGTTTGTATCGGCAACGATTCGCATCAGCTACGGCGCCGACGCTCTTCGCGGGCGGCCTTAACCTCGGCCATGACCTCTTCTTCAGACATCGGCTCGCCAGCCTCAGCTAATCGATTCGCCGCCTCGAAGAGCCTATTCGCCTTCCTGCGGCGAACCTCAGCTTTGAATAAAGAAGTGACGAGCAGAGGCTTGAACAGGCCCATCTCCTTCGCTTCGGTTGCAAGTTCATCTGGTAATGTTAAGACAATTTCTGACATAAATTTTCTCCGAAAATATTATAACTCACGATGCAACTTCTGCGATCTTCTTTCATTCGTCCTTTTTAATTCTGATGCTCTCCGGTTTTTCATTCGTATTCTCAAACCCAAACGCACAAGCCGCTTCTAGAACGTCGGTGTTTATATCTTTTAGAGTTTTGAATCGTATGCAATACCCGGTCACGACCCCGAGGCTGCTGGCGTATGTTTCGGCCAGGTATTTCTTGTCTTCGATACCGAGGATATAGACGGAGATCCCGGTTTTGCCCCGCGCTCAGGCCGATCTGATAGAACTCTCTGGTTGTTCGGTTCGCGTATTTCATGGGGTCAGATCCATATCTATATTAGGATTTTCGGATTCGATGCTGACGCGGACGCGGGCGTTTAGGGCGGAAGTACACGGACGGAGATCGGCAAGGCATTCGTTGTGGTCATCGGACGCTTTCGCCCGTTACACGGGCTAGACATATTCCGTTGGTGCATGTCCACGGGTTTACACCAGTGGCTTTATGCTGTCGCCCGCCTACGCAGGCTGCGGATTTGACCCATGAGAGCCGAAGATTCGAGAGTGTTCCTTAAGCGTTCCAGGTGGAACGCTTAAGGTCATAAAAAACGCGTTTTGGTCATACGAAATGCGATTTGGTCATAAAATGTGGTCATAAAATGCGCACGTGGGTCATACCGGGACGTGGTTTGGTCATACGAAATGGCGATCTGGTCATACAAAAGTACGCGTGGGTCATATAATTTGCATTTGGTCATACCGTTTTGGGGTTCTGGGACGTTGAACGCTGTTAAAAATGACGTTCCATGCGTTTCAGGTGTTCCACCGTTCCAGGCGTTTCATGTGTT
>JANPDK010000074.1:0-3976 GCA_031431415.1 Acidobacteriota bacterium
CCGGCCGGTGTGACTCCGGCTGACGTTCCCAATGCCGCTCGCGGAACCGACTGGGCCGATGCCTCGACCTACGCCCGAGCGAATGGAGCCGCTGGCGTGCTGATACTGCCCTCCAAATTCCTCAACGAAAATTGGTCGGCCGTCACCGCAAACTTTGGCCGCAGCCGCCTCGTCGTAGACAAACTCGCTCCGGCGGCAGCCGCTCCTCAGGGCGGACAGCCAGCGGTCACGACCTTATTTGCCTCGACGAAGCTGGCAAATGCACTCTTCGCAGGTGAATTGGGCAATCCGCTGACGGGGGCGACGAATTCGTTCGCGCTCAGCCCGAGCAAAATATTCAACTTCTCGATAGCGACCAAGGCTGAGATGGTCTGGACGCAGAACGTCGTCGCACTCTGGGAAGGCAGCGATCCGGTCCTCAAAAATGAGATGGTCGCGATCGGGGCCCATTACGATCACGTCGGGATGCAGCCCAATGCGCCGGGAGACAAGATCTGGAACGGAGCGGACGATGACGGTTCGGGTACCGTAGCCGTGCTGAGCATCGCAGAGGCACTTGCCAAGGTAACGAAACACCCGAAACGCTCGATACTGTTCGTCTGGCATTGCGGTGAAGAAAAGGGGCTGTGGGGCAGCGAATACTTTAACAAGTTCCCGACAGTCAACATCAAGAATGTGACGGCCCAGCTAAATATCGATATGATCGGTCGCAGCAAAAAAGCAGGCAACACTGAGCCTCGCGACAAGGACCTGACGGGTGAAAATGCCATCTACGTGATCGGCAAGGACATGATGAGCTCGATGCTCGGGGCGGTCGTGGACGGTACGAACAAGGCCTACCTTAACATGGGTTACGACACCCGATATGACGACCCGAAAGACACGAATCGGTTCTTCTTCCGCTCGGATCATTACAATTACGCGGTAAACGGCATTCCGATCGCGTTCTGGTTCGACGGCGTCCACGTCGACTATCACGGGGCGGGCGACAGCCCGGACAAGATCGATTACGCCAAGATGGAAAAGGTCACGCGGACGATCTTTCTGACAATGCTGGAACTAGCCGGCCTGAAGGATCGGCCAAAGATCGATAAGCAGCTTCCGCCCGAACTAAGCCAGCGGAACTAAACTAAATAGCGGAAAAAAAAGGTGAAAGGTGAAAAAGTAGTCGTTAGCCCGAACGGTCTTTTCACCTTTTAACTTTTTTCACCTTTTCACTTTCAACCAACCTGTATGCCCCGGATTTACTGAGGCCAAATTCTTTTGCAGCGGCCTTTAGCGCCGCTTTTGGATCGACGCCTTGCTTTGTAAGCTCCTTCACGCGCTTTGTGAGCGAGACTGGCGTTGCTGTGGGCATCTTTACGGAAGATATTTTTCCACGCTCGATAATGAGAACGATCTCGCCCTTTACCGCCGCAGCGGCAAATCGCTGAGTCAGTTCGGTCAAGGTCCCTCGGACAAATTCCTCATGCAGCTTAGTCAGCTCGCGTGCAACGACAGCCCAGCGGTCGCCGAGGATGTCGAGACAATCAGCGAGCGATTTGGCAATGCGGTGTGGTGATTCGTATAGGACGAGCGTTGCAGGAATGTCGCGGATCTCTTCGAGACGCTTTCGACGGTCTCCTCTTTTTGACGGGAGAAAGCCGCCGAAGAATATGGAATCTGTCGCTATTCCTGATGCCGCCGCTGCTGTGACGAAAGCCGCCGCCCCCGGGATCGGGACGACGGCGGCGCCGATCTCGATCGCACGTTCGACGGCACGGAAGCCGGGATCGCAAATGCCGGGCGTCCCTGCATCGGACACGATCGCGATCGACTCGCCACGAACAAGTCGATCGACAAACTCTTCGGCCCGTTCGCGCTCGTTGTGCTCATGATAGCTGATGAGGCGGTTTGAGATGCGAAAGTGATTTAGCAGCTTTAACGTGTGCCGCGTGTCCTCGGCCGCGATCAGATCGACGCTGCGAAGCGTATCGAGAGCACGCTGCGAGACGTCCTGCAGATTGCCGATCGGCGTGGCGACTAGAAAAAGCGTTCCGGGCATTCGTTAATTGCTTGGACGTCCAAACATTGCACATTATACATCCTCGACCTCACATTACTTTTGTGCGGACAAACAAAACGCGTCGTTAGAAACAAAAAGGCCGCCTTTGCAGACGGCCTTTCGCTATTAAAGTTGGGGGCTCTTAGAAGGGCCACCAGCTCGGCAGAGTTCGACCACCGTTGCTGCGTCCGTTGCCCCAACCGCCGTTGTTGTTGTTGCGGTTGCCGGTGTAGCGGCTGAGAGCCTGTAGGTCGTTGCGAATACCTGACCAAAGATTCTGGCTCTGATAGCTCACTCCGGAGCGGCCGATCGTTCGTTCGATCTGGCTGGCGGCCTCGAAGACGCGTTGCATTTCGCGGTCACCGTTGTTGCTGTAGCGGCTCGTATTGTTGTTGTAATAGCCATCGTTGTCCAGCTTATTGACGGCGTTCTTAAAATCCTTTGCCAGGTCATTCATCTGATCGTCGCGTCGTCTGCCGTTGTAGCGGCGGTCGTCGTCCAGATCACGGTCGACCTGCTTTTGAAAGTCTTTTGCCCTCGACTTGAGGTTTTTGATCGTCGAGCGCATGTCTCCACGATTACCATACTGGCCGTTATTATAGCCGCCGTTACGTCCGTTGGGATCGTTCGGATACTGGTTGCCGTTCGGATAATATTGAGCTGAGGCGATGGCCGGTAAGAGCAACACCATCGTGGAAAATGCCGCTATTGAAATGTACGTCTTGAGTCTGTTCATTGTTTTCTCCCTTTTCGTAAAACTTGGGCAATGATTTGGCCATTGCTCAATAGGGATAAGTGCAATGTGTGTGCCAGAGAGGGCAACAGACTTGTTTTCAACGACTTAGCGGTTTTTGGCCGTCCGTTCAAGCCCGGTGAACCGACGATGTGGTTCACCTGATACTCCAAAACGTCGCCTTAATGAGTGTGACGTTTGACGATATTTCCAAGCGCATTTGCCGCGCAGACGCGGCTGCCGGTCTCGACGCGGCCGTTGAGACTGACGAGTTCGTCGGCACTGCCGAGGATTCGGGCACGCAGGTTCTTCATCGAAATGCCGGGGTCGCTGGCGATGATGAGGGCGGCGACGCCAGAAACATATGGCGTGGCCATCGAGGTACCCGAAGCCTCGCGGTAGCCGTTGCCGAGCCAGGTCGAGAGAATATCCTTGCCCGGTGCGGCAACCTGAACCGTTTTAGCACCAAAATTTGAAAAGCTCGCGAGTTGATCGTTGCGGTCGAGGGCGGCGACGCTGATGACGTTTGGCGAGTTGTAATTCGAAGGATAATGCGGCCGTTTGTCGTTATCCGACCCGTCATTACCGGCGGCAGCGACGAAAAGAATGCCTGCCTCGGCAGCGGCTTTAATCGTATCTTCGAGAGCTTTCGACTTCGAGGTCGAGCCCCAACTTGCACTGATGACGCGGATATTTACGCCGTTGAGCTTGCGGTCGATGGCGTAGTTTATAGCCTCGATCGCATCGTTCGTCGAGCCAAAGCCGCCTCGCCCGAGGAACTTGAGCGGCATGATCTTGACCTTTTGATTAATGCCGGTCACGCCGATGCCGTTGTTGCCCTCGGCCCCGATGATGCCTGCGCAGTGCGTGCCGTGGCCGTTGTCGTCCATCGGATCTTTGATCGCGTCGGTTCCGTTGTAGCCGTTGAGATCATTGATCTCGCCGAGCTCGGCATCGTCGTACGCGGCCAGATTCGCCGGACGCGTCCACATGTTGTTCCTGAGGTCTTCGTGAGTGAAATCGACGCCGCTGTCGAGCACCGCCACAACTACTTCTTCACTGCCAACTGTTGATTTCCATGCTTCGAGTGCGTCGATGTCGGCTCGTTCCTTTCCACCGTCCGCACCGGAATTATTAAGAGCCCATTGGTCGCCAAACATCGGGTCGTTCGGCATCTCCGAACTACGCGATTCAATAAT
>JANPDK010000075.1:0-11503 GCA_031431415.1 Acidobacteriota bacterium
CTATCAGGTCGCGGTGGCCGGGGATGTGAGTTTTAACGAGGCGTTTTAGATTTCTAGCCAGACAATCACCGCAATATCTCCAATTGAAAACAGAGAGCTTCGGTGATTTCTTCCTGAACAACTGCATCGTCAAGATTGCCAATCAGTTTGAGGAGCCTTTGTTTATCGAGCGTACGAATCTGATAGCAAAGCACAATCGATTCATTCGGCAAATTTGCCGTTTGTGCCGCGAGCAAGGTTTCGTTCGGGTAGATACGACGGTTGGGTTTACGCGAGGTGATGGGAAGGACGTTGACCACCGGCAAGGTTTGATTGAGTGTGGTTTGGCTCAAAACCAGCACTGGACGGGTTTTGCCTTGTTCCGACCCAACAACGGGATCGAGGTTAGCCAGCCAGACACTCCAACGCTTGATCTTCATCCGTTAACCTCGTCAAAATCGGCGTAGCGAAAATCTTCGCGGATTTCTTCGAGATCGGCTACAAACAACGGGTCGGACATCGCCCCCTGCATCAGGGCAAGCTTTTCGCCATTGGTCGAGACCGGAGAAAACAAGATGATAACCTCCGCCGTCTGATTAGGAGCGGCATTCTTCGGAAGCTTTATCAACAGTTCGCGATTAGCGGAAACAGTTACATTTTGTTTGACGACTTCCATAGTCTTCGTAATGAAATCTTACAGCCAAAATAAAGTATATCAAACTCAGTTTCGGTCGTTAAAGAGGAAATTTTAGAACTCGGGGCAGCAAGAGGGCAAGAATATCTTAGTCGTGCAGGCGCGAGTTTGATCGTAGCCTTAGCCGGGCTCGACCTGATTGATGAATACCAGCCTGTCGTTCATCCAATTGTCCTGGGAAGCGGTCTGCTGTTATTCAAAAACACCGAAATACTAATTGTTTGTTTTGCGAACAGCATTGTATGCCCATACCACGCCATTGTAAAGGTTTAGCCATGTGCCAAGGCTCCGTCATTGATTCAGTACGATTTTGATGCCACGTTGGCACGTTCGTTTATACGCGCGGTTCTGCCCGTGAGCACTTTTTTGAAACATTGCCACTTTCCCCATCAAAACCATTGCATTTGACCCATAAATCTGCAATTCTTTCTCCAATGAACATGACTCTAACAAGTTTGCCACAGACGCTGCCTTTACAGAATGCGGTCGAGCTAGTTTTGGAGCAAGGCGTTATTATTTTTCGGGCTTCTTCTAAGGTTCAGGAGCATATTGAAACTCTTGTGGATCGTCAAAAGACTGGGGCACTTACTCCCGGTGAGGAACGTGAACTTGATGCGCTTGAGGAGATCGACGACTATCTTAGCCACGTAAATCGCCTAATACGAAATTCGAACGAGAATGGAGAGGTTGGCCTTGCCTCCTAAGCATTCCGATGATATCCGGTCGGTTGTTCGTAACCGCGCGCGTTTCCTTTGCGAGTATTGCCACACTGACGAACGCTGGCAAGTCGTCCAGTTTACAGTTGACCACGTAGTGCCGGTCTCGGACGGCGGTACAGATGCCTTGGAAAACCTAGCTCTCGCCTGCTTCCATTGCAACCGAAGAAAGTCGAAAACGCAGATTGTTGCCGACTCACCTACCGGCCGGTCTATATCAATTTACAATCCAAGAACTATGGTGTGGTCCGAGCATTTCTCATGGTCCCCGGATAAACTACGGATCATTCCAAAAACGGAAATTGGTCGGCTCACCGTAGACCTTCTCCATCTTAATCGTGACCGAATCCTACAAATTCGCCAGGACGACAAGATGGTCAATCGCCATCCGCCGGCGATGGACTAGGCAACACCGCACTTTTTTGAAACATTGCCAAAAATCGTGTCGTAGTAACTGCTTGACACGACGGGCAGTTCAAATTTCGCTATACTCTGGAAACAGAGACTTTATTCTTGAGAGGAACAGATTACTATGGCATTGAGCCGTAAAGCGAAGATCATTATTGGGGCGGCGGCACTCGTCGTCCTTGCGATCATTATTACAGGCAGCATTTTGGCGACACGCACCGACACGCCGGAGGTGACGGTGGTCAAGGTCGAGACGCGAAAGGAATTGCGTTCGACGGTGACCTCGTCGGGCGAGGTGCGGCCGATCCAGTTTCAGAACGTCACGAGTGAAGTTCAGGGCCGGATCGAGGAGATCTATGTAAAAGAGGGCGATCAGGTCGTCAAGGGCCAGCCGCTCGTTCGACTCGACCCAAATCAGCTACAGTCCTCGACGGATGCCCAGCTTGCCGCTTTTCAGGGTGCGCAGGACGATGTTCGAGTTTCGCAATCGCAGGTGATCGCCGCGCAGAATAATTATGCGCAGGCACAGCAGCAGTTGAATGTTGCTCAGGTCGCGGTCGATTCGGCCCGCCAACAGCTTGTTGCGTCACAAACTGACGTCGATCGCGAGCAGAAAGCTCTTGCCGTAGCTCGTCGTGAATTTCAACGTACCGGCCAGCTCTATGAGGCTGGCGTCGAATCTCGTTTGAATTACGACGCAGCAAAAGATCGTGTAGATACGGCTGAGATCGCTCTGCGAAATGCCCAAGCTCGACTTCAAACACAGAATATCGGTATCAAAGATGCTCAGGCACGCGTCGCACAGCAGAATGTTGCGGTACGCGACGCGCGCCGCGCCGTCGATACGTCGAATCTCAATGTCGATTCGAGCCAGTCGCGGGTCAATCAGCAATCCGCTGTTCTTCGTGGTTCGCGTAGCCAGCGTGACAAAACGATGCAGTACGCCCCTATCAACGGTGTGATCGCGGAAATACCCTCCAAAGTGGGTACGTTTGCCGTCGCCGGACTCTCGACAACTGCTCTTTTAACGATCGCTGACATGTCCTCGATCAATATCGAGGTAAAGGTTGATGAGACTTCTATTGACAAGGTCGAGGTCGGCCAGAAAGCAAAGATCAAGGTCGACGCTCTTGGCGATAAAGAGATCCTCGGCGAAGTAAAACAGAAAACTCCTCTCGCAGTCGGCAAATCGCAGACAAGCGGCGGTCTTTCGGTGAATATCAATGTCCAGGAGGCCAAGGAATTTCGCGTCGTTATCGAACTTAAGGATCTTTCGGAAGAAATGAAAAGCGGCCTTCGTCCGGGCATGAGTGCGACGGCTGAGATCACGACGAAAACAGTTAACGATGTCATCGCAGTTCCATTGCAGGCCGTTATTGAAAAGAAGCCGGAAGCTTCTCCATCACCGACACTACAGGGCGATGCTCCGGCTACGGCTGATAAGCCGAAAAATATTACGGGCGTCTATATTCTCGATGGCAACAAGGCAAAATTCGTCGAAGTCGAAACCGGCATCATCGGCGAATCCGACCGCCAGATCATCAGCGGCCTGAAAGCTGGTGACGAAGTAATAACCGGTCCGAGTCGTATTCTAAATACGCTAAAAGACGGCGCGGTCGTCAAGAAACAAGTAAAGAAAGAAGGCGAAGCAGCGAACAAGAGCTAGTTGTCAGTAGTCGGTTGTCAGTTGTCAGTTTCCGGAGGATCGGAAACCCCACGATTTAAATTCCTACGACTGACAACTGACTACTGACAACCGACAACTGATGTATAGGTTTATGGAAGAAGAGAACGGCAACGGCAGTGCCGCGACGGCGGCGGGGACAGCCTCGGCGGCGGGCGGCGAAGCTCTGATCTCGATGCGTGACATCTGGAAAACATACCAGATGGGCACCGAGGAATTACACGCGCTTCAGGATGTGTCGTTCAAGGTTGAGAAGAACGAATATCTGGCGATCATCGGCCCGTCGGGCTCAGGCAAATCGACGCTGATGAACCTCATCGGCTGCCTCGATTCACCGACCAAAGGCGAATATTGGATAAACGGCAACCGCGTGTCGGAAATGACCGACGATGAGTTGGCCCGCATTCGGAACAAAGAGGTTGGTTTTGTCTTCCAAACATTTAATCTTCTGGCTCGTGCGACCGCTCTTCATAATGTCGAGTTGCCGCTGATCTACGCAGGGATGCGGGCTGGCGAACGGCACGATAAGGCGCAGGCCGCTCTTGCTGCAGTCGAACTCGGCGACCGCGTAATGCACCGCCCGAACGAACTTTCCGGCGGCCAACGCCAACGTGTCGCGATCGCACGTGCTCTTGTAAATCATCCGTCGATCCTGCTCGCCGATGAGCCGACGGGTGCTCTCGATTCTAAGACAAGCGTCGAGATCATGCTCCTATTTGAAAAACTCCACGAGGAAGGCAATACGATCATTCTCGTCACGCATGAACCGGACGTCGCCAAGCGTGCCCATCGCATCATCTCGATCCGCGATGGCCGCATCGAGAGTGACGAACGCATCAAGTAATGGACTCAATTCCCGGCTACGTTTCGATCGTTTTCATCCTGACGACGTTCGTCAGCGTGGCCTTTCTGCTGCAGGCAATAAAGCAAGGTGGAATTCAGACACTTCCCTCTCGAATACTCATATTTCTCTTGCCGCTCTGGATATTTTTCCAGGCGATCCTCGGCGTCGGCGGTTTCTATCAGCAAACCGATGCGATGCCGCCGCGAATTGCAGTATTCGGTGTTCTGCCGACGGTGCTTCTAATCGGCGCTTCCTTTCTATTTTTTCGTAAGAGTTTGATCGAGAAGCTTCCGCTTCCCCTGCTCACACTCGTTCACACTGTTCGCATTCCGGTCGAGATCGTCCTGTATTGGCTTTTCATCGCCGGTGCGGTGCCGCAGGCGATGACATTTGACGGATGGAATTTCGATATAGTCTCCGGATTGCTCTCTCCGTTCGTTTTTTTCCTAGCGTTTCGCGGAAAGGCGGTAAATCGGCGCTTACTTATCGCCTACAACGTCCTCGGCGTCGTTCTGCTCGCCAATATCGTTTCGATCGCGATCATGTCTTTGCCGACCCCTTTGCAGACGATGTCTTTTGATCAGCCCAATCGTGCAGTTCTGTATTTCCCATACATCTGGCTGCCGACGATCGTTGTGCCGATCGTGCTCTTCAGCCATTTAACTGCACTCTGGAAACTTCTCGCGACAAAAACTACTGACTAACGGTAGGTTTTGATAAACTGTCGTCAACGATATTATCTAGCGAAGCGATCGATGAACCTTACGGAAACTCTAAGACTTGCGATCAACGCGATCATGGGCCACAAACTGCGGTCGTTCCTTACGCTTCTGGGAATGATCATCGGAATGACGGCCTTCATGGTCGTGCTCTCTCTTTTGCAGGGCTTTAACGGGTATGTCGATGAGAAGATCGCGGGAATTGGCTCGAATACTTTTAATGTACAGCGATTTAATTTTGAGGATTTCAAGAACACGGACACGATAGCAGCTGCCCAGCGGCGTAATACGGAGTTGAGCTTTAGTGAACTTGAGTTTATCCGCGAGCGTTCGCAGCTAATCGAGAAAATAGCCGCCAAGGCGGGTAACATGGCGAGCGACGTCCGCCGTGACTCCGAGACATTAGCGGATGTGTCTATCACCGGAGCAGAGCCCGCGATTCGGGATATCGAAAACCTCGACATCGCCGATGGCCGATACTTTACCGATGCCGAAAACGAAAACTCGATGCGTGTAGCGTATGTCGGAGCGGACATCGCGAAAAATCTGTTTCCTCGCGGTGGTGCTGTCGGCGGTGAAGTATCGATTCGTGGAATTCCCTACCGAATCATCGGAATTCAAACGGCTAAGGGAACTGTCTTTGGGTTTCCGCAGGACAACTTTGTTCAACTTCCGATTCAGACATTCGGCTCTAACTTTGGCGGTCTTCGCAGGCAGCGGGCTCCGTATTTTATCGCGACCCCAAAACAGGGCGTCACCATGGCGGCGGCGGTTGATGAAGTTCGTACCTTAATGCGCATAAAGCGAAAAGTACCGGCGGGCGAGAAGGATAATTTCGGGATCGTTACGCCCGACGCGATCAGCGGGTTGCGAGATAGTCTGTTCGGGACCATCTCGATCGTTATTTTGGTCGTACCGGCAATAGCTCTCATGGTCGGGGCGATCGTGATCATGAATATTATGCTCGTCGCGGTGACCGAACGAACCAAGGAAATCGGCATTCGAAAATCGCTTGGAGCAAGGCAAACGGATATTCTTCGGCAGTTTCTACTTGAATCTGCGTTGCTTTCGGCCATCGGTGGGCTGATCGGCCTGGTTCTTGCACTAATTATCGGCTATGTCATTTCGGCCGTCGCCTTTCCGACGCGGATACCCTGGTGGTCAGCCGTTATTGCGATCGGTGTTTCCGCTATTGTCGGCATCATGGCGGGGCTTTTCCCGGCGTGGAAAGCGGCTCAACTCGATCCTATTGAAGCTTTGCGGGCAGATTAATATGAAACTGGTCACCGGCCCATTTTACGAAAATTTCAAGATGGCGATCGATACACTGCGGGGCAATAAGCTGCGCTCGTTTTTGACCATTATCGGCGTTGTCGTAGGCGTCATCACCGTGATGCTGATCTCGTCGATCATCAGCGGCATCGGACTGGCGGTAGAGACTCGGGTGAAATCATTTGGAACCCGGTCGATATTCATATACAAGAGAGATATCGCGATCAGCTTTGGCCGTCCGTCGCGTGAAATACGGATGCGGCCCAACCTAACACTCGAAGACGCGCTGGCTCTGCGTGAGCTTTCCGAGGTCGAAACCTCGGTGCCGTTTCTCAATGCATCCAGTGGATTCTTTGGCAGCCCGACGATCGTATCCGGAAAAGGCAAGCAAACATCCAATATTCGTTTAACCGGAACTTTGCCGGAAATCGAAAAGGCCGGCACCGAGATCCTCATCGAAGGTCGGTGGTTTACGCAGTCCGAAAGTGATGCCAAAAGGGATGTCTGCCTGATCGGCGACACGGTAAAAGATACGTTCTTTCCATATAAGTCACCAATTGGCGAAACGCTCGAGATAAATGGCCGCGAGTTTCTCGTTATCGGGCATCTACAGAAAAAGGAACAACTGTTCGGCGGCGGCGGCGGTAACAACGATGAGAGCAACTCGGTCTTCATGCCGTTTCACGCGGCTGAGCGGATAAAGCCGAACGCGGACGACCTATTTGTTTTGGCGGTTGCCAAAGAGGGACGGCTTCGACAAGCTCGGGATCAGATAGAAGATCTGCTTCGTGTCAGACGTCATGTCGATTACGGCAAGCCCAACAATTTTTCGACTGCTACCGCGGACAGTATCATTGATCAATTTCAATCGATCACCGCCGGAGTTGCTCTGGCGATGATCGTCATCTCGTCGATTGGCCTCATGATCGGCGGAATCGGTGTAATGAATATCATGTTGGTCTCGGTTACCGAACGAACACGAGAGATAGGCATCAGAAAAGCTGTCGGAGCCAAAAAAAGTGATATTTTAGTACAATTCCTGATCGAGGCCGCCACACTTACCGGTTTTGGCGGGCTCGTCGGCCTCGCTATCGGTTGGATCCTCACGTTACTGGTCAGCCTTGTCTTTCCGTCCTACGTGCCATGGTGGGCACCGGTCGCTGGATTTTTTGCCAGCGTAGGCATCGGCGTAATTTTCGGGATATGGCCCGCGTGGAAAGCAGCAAGGCTCGATCCGATCGAATCGCTCCGATATGAATAAAATAAAGGCCGGTCCAATCGACCGGCCTTGTCATTTACCGATTGAAAGCGTTTTACGACGGATTGCCCGAAAAAACTGCTCCCAGCAACCTGAATGCTAACCCGATCAACACAATGATAAAGATCAGCGTCCAGGACGCGCCTTTTGACATTTTGTTGACCGTGCTCAGGCCGATCGCCGCCAGTATCCAACCCCAGATCGCGAAAAGGTCCAATGTTGATAGGAGGGTTGCGATCACCGGATGTAGCTTGCCGTCGATAAAGAACGATGGGTTCGCGTGGAGTAAGCCGCGTTGGCTCGCCCCGAGGTCGATCTCATCGGCCGATTTCAAGGCTAACACTATGAAATTCGCGATCATTGAGATTATCGCGGGCGGCAAACTCGAATATATCCAAACGGACATATTATGAAAAAAGCCTCCCGTACCGCCAAATGCCTTTGAACCGACCCAGTATAGAAAACCGCCAATAAAAAACGAGATGAAAACAAAGACAGGCACCGCGTACTGCGTGTACTTGTTGATGTTCATCTGCATATCGACGGCTCCCTTTTTCTGTTCCGCTGACATACTGTCGGCGCCAAAGCCCTTATTGACCTGTTCCTCGATAAAACTTCGCACGCCGGCTTCGCCCACCTTCATGCTGACACCAAGCGTGTAGACGCCGACGATCAGCGATATGATGATGCCCGCGATGAGCCAACGCGGTTTACGGACCATGTCCTTGAACGTATTCTCGGGTTCAAGGAATATGTTGCCGAGAGTTGCGATCTCGCTCATCTGCGGAGCCTCGCTCACCGGTGCCTCAGGCGCATTAATGCTTTCCGAATTCACATTTTCATCCATATTTTTCTCCGAAACCTAAATTAGATAAAGCTACACCATACCGTACCAGATTTTTCGGTAAATAGTTTCAAGTTTTTGCGATGCTCGTTGCGTATCCTTCGACGCGGATACAAGCCGCGAAATGACCCGGTTCTAGCTCTCGAAGCTCAGGCTCGACACGGCTGCATTCTTCGATGGCAATTGGGCAACGAGTCCGGAACCGGCAGCCGGACGGCGGATTGATCGGAGTCGGAACATCGCCCTTGAGAACGATGCGTTCGCGCTTATGCGTCGGATCCGGAATAGGTATCGCCGAGAGCAATGCCTGCGAATATGGATGCAGAGGATTTTCGTATAATTCGCCCGAATCGCAGATCTCTACGATCTTGCCGAGGTACATCACCGCAACGCGATCCGAAATATGCTCGACAACAGCTAAACCGTGTGAAATAAAGAGATAAGTGAGGCCAAATTCGTCCTGCAATGCTTGCAAAAGGTTTACGACCTGAGCCTGTACGGATACATCGAGAGCCGAAACGGGCTCGTCACAAATGATAAGTTTGGGATTTAACGCGAGGGCACGAGCAATGCCAATGCGCTGACGTTGGCCGCCGGAGAATTCGTGCGGATATCGGTCGGCATATTTTGGATCGAGGCCAACCTTCGCCAAAAGGTCCTCAACCTTTGCGTTTTGTGTCGCCCTATTGCCGATGTTGTGGATCTTCAGAGGCTCCGAGATGATCGATCGAACGCTCAAGCGGGGATTGAGGCTTGCGTAAGGATCCTGAAAGATGATCTGCATCTCACGTCGCAGCGCCTGCATTTCGTTATTCGGCAAACCGACAATATTCTGGCCTTCGAACAGAACTTCCCCGCTCGTCGGCTCGTGCAGACGCAGCAGGCATCGGCCAACAGTCGATTTCCCGCAGCCCGATTCCCCGACCAGCCCAAGCGTTTCGCCCGCAATTATCTCGAACGAAACATCATCCACCGCCTGAACAACGTCATCGCTGGTGTCGACGGGAAAATGCTTAACGAGATTGCGAACCTCGAGCAGTGTGGACTGTTTCGTTTTTGCTGTTGCTTCGAGCATGTTTCATGTCGCCAACGGCGACAGAGCAAGACGCACTACGCGTCCGCCGCTAACGTCTTTTCCCTGCCAATATCAAACTTCAACGCCGGGTCATGCAATACGCAACGTACTTTGACGCCACTTCCAAGATCGGTCAGCGGAATGTAGCCGCTGACGCAAATGTCCATCCGATGTTCGCATCGCGGAGCAAAATGACACCCGAATGGTAAATTTGTGGGACTTGGCACCGTTCCCTCGATAGTTTGCAAGCGTTCGGCTTTGGCGATGCCAATCTCGGTCAGCTTCGGCACCGATCGCAACAACCCGCGTGTGTATGGATGTTTCGGATAGGCAAACAACTCATCGACGCCGGATTCCTCGACGACTTTCCCCGTGTACATCACGCAAACACGATCCGCGACCTCGGCCACCACGCCGAGATCGTGCGTGATGAGCAAAACCGCCAATTTTCGCGATCTACGCAGTCCATCGAGCAATTCCAATATCTGCGCCTGAATGGTCACATCGAGAGCAGTCGTGGGCTCGTCCGCAATCAATAATTCCGGGTCGCACGCCAATGCCATGGCGATCATCACACGTTGGCGCATACCTCCCGATAGCTGATGCGGATAGTCGCTGACGCGGCGTTCGGGTGAAGGGATTGCGACCTCCCGCATGGCTTCGATGGCGGCGTTCCAGGCGGCTTTTTTGTCGAGTCTTCGATGTAACCGCAGAGCTTCGGCGATCTGTTCACCGACTCTGTACACCGGATTGAGCGAGGTCATCGGGTCCTGAAAGATCATCGCGATATCATTGCCGCGTATCTCCCGCAGACGCTCGTCGCTGGCCTTGGTCAGTTCCTCGCCCTTAAATCGAATTGAGCCCTCGACGATCTTTCCCGGCGGGTAGATCAGACGCATGATCGACAATGCCGTGATTGATTTGCCGCACCCGGATTCACCAACGAGACCCAGCAATTCGCCTTCGCCGATGGTGAAACTCACGCCATCCACAGCACGTACCAATCCGGCACGCGTTGGGAACTGCGTTTTCAGATCGGCTACTTCGAGCAACTGCGACATCTGCTAGTTTTTAGGCACCTTCACCGGGTCGATCGGCTTCTTCGGCAACTTCACAGGTGTAACGATCTTCTTCATCAATTCATTGATCGCCCGCTCAAGCTGCGGATCGCGGCCAGCGATGATGGATCTCGGGTCGTTCTCAACCTCGATGTCCGGATCAACTCCGTAGCCTTCGATTATGTACTCGCCTTTGGCGTTGGCGAGAGCCGACTGAGGAACATTTGTCACACCACCGTCGATCAGGGTGCCGCGGTTGCTGATGCCGACAACGCCGCCCCAACTTCGTTTGCCGACAAGCGGGCCGAGGCCCGCTTCGCGGAACATATAGGGGAAAATATCGCCATCCGACGCCGAATTCTCATTGAGAATAGCTATCATCGGCCCGAGAAAAGCACCATCTGGATACGTCTGGCCGTCCTCATTCGCTTTCTGAAAGTTTACACCGAGCACTTTCCGTCTCAGGCGTTCGATCAGCATCCGCGACACGTTACCGCCGCCGTTGGCACGAACGTCAACGACGAGTCCTTCTTTGTCGAGCTGCGGATAGTACCATTTGATGAACTCCCGGATCCCAGGTGCACCCATATCAGGAATATGGAGGTAACCAAGGCGCCCGTTCGACATCTGATCCACGCGGCGACGGTTACCCTCGACCCAGTCCATATAGATCAGATCAGATTCGCTTGTCAGGGGTCTGATCGTAACGTTGCGCGCACCTTGCAGCGAATTTGTGCTGTTGACGGTAAATGTGACCGTGCTGTCGGCTTTGCCGCGCAAATACCAATAAATATCGCGATCCGCTGTCACACTTTCACCGTTTATCGCAAGGACATAATCACCAACGCGAGCGTCGTTTCCAACTTCAGTAAGCGGCGAGCGATAGACGTCCTCTTCGTTCTGCCCGCCATAGATCTTTGAGATCTTGTACCGGTTTGCGGCCTTATCGACA
>JANPDK010000076.1:0-26131 GCA_031431415.1 Acidobacteriota bacterium
ATCCCGACCCGACATCATCTCCCGCTGCCGTGGATCATGAGCTACGACCTGTTCCCGACAGAGACGCTGGAATTTAAGAAACGGATCTTGCCACAGGCATTAGAAGAAAATTGGATCTGTCATTTTTATCACGATGTTGAAATGCCGCTTGCTCGATTGGTCGAAGTAGACGGAAAGCTGACCGCAATTAACGTTAATATTTAACAGGATGAACAGGATAGACAGGATGAAATTTGTTCTTTATCCTGTTTATCTTGTGCATCCTGTTTGAATTCTTGTTTTATGGAAAAAGTAACTATCGGAATAATTGGTGGCAGTGGTCTTTACCAGATGCCGGAACTTGAAAATGTGCGGGAAATTCCCGTTGAGACGCCGTTTGGCTCGCCTTCGGATGCGTTCATTGTGGGCGAATTGGATGGTGTGACGGTGGCGTTTTTGCCGCGTCATGCTCGCGGGCATAAGTTTACGCCGAGCGAACTTCCCTTTCGGGCTAACATCTACGCGATGAAAATGCTCGGGGTCGAATACATTTTGTCGGTCTCGGCGGTCGGCTCGCTTCAGGAGAAATACGCTCCGACCGATTTTGTGATTCCCGATCAATTCTTCGACCGCACGCGTGCGCGTGCTCACGAATCGACCTTCTTCGGCAACGGCATAGTGGGCCACGTGACGTTTGCACATCCGGTCTGCCATGAGCTTGGCGACATTCTTGAGGCCTCGTGCAATACGGTCGGCGTCAAGACGCATCGCGGCGGTTCCTACGTCTGTATGGAAGGCCCCGCGTTCTCGACCAAGGCCGAGTCGAACGTCTATCGCCAATGGGGCATGGACATCATCGGCATGACCAACCTGCAGGAAGCCAAGCTCGCCCGCGAAGCCGAGATCGCCTACGCCACGCTCGCCCTCGTCACCGACTACGACTGCTGGTACGAGGGCCACGACGACGTCACCACCGAAATGGTCATCGAAACCCTCGGCAAAAACGTCCGCAATGCGCAGTTGGTAATGAAAGACGCCGTAAAACGCGTCGCCGCCAAACAAACGCCAAATCAATACGCGGATGCGATCAAGAATGCGATATTTACGTCGCCGGAAAATTGGCCTGCGGAGACGGCTAAGAAACTTGACGCGATCATAGGAAAGTATGCATCATAGGGAAGAGAGGTTCTGATTATTATTATGGCAAATGCAGTTGCAGGACGTGTTAAAAGACCAGCTGTCGCAATCGCGACTGACGAGATTTCCGCCTATATCAAACAGATAAGCGACAATGCTCGTTTAGCTCGCGAATCGGAAAAGGAACTTGTGGCGCTTCGTAAGCGAAATGACAAATCTTTCGCACAAATGAAAAGAGCCTTAGATCGGCTCGGTGCCTAAGCGATGATTAAAGAATTAACGCAAATATTCCGCGATCTAGCCTATTTTTCGGAGCTTGGCCGTCGAAACAACGACGAGTTGAAAGACCTCCGAAACCGCCACCACGACCTCGCCCTGGGCATACAGCGTCTCGCAATGGAAATGGAACGTCTTCGGGAGAACGAAGCCCACGAGCGTGAGAAGTTGTTGCTAAAGGTCGAAAACCTATTGGCTAAGAACGAGACAAAAGAACCGACGCCCCGAAAACGAAAGAAACTTTCGCCATAGTCTTGTTTTGCGGTGATTTATGAGTGAAGTTTAGAGCGACGAATTAGCAAATCCAAGGTTACGCGGTCGTTTGTAAAATACGGAATCTCAATATGAACCAACTCGGTCTGGACGTTGAAATACGACAACCCAATATAACTCAGTCTTCATCGACCTTAGCCATGTGTCCCGATTGCTCCCGAGCGGTCTCGTACCGTGCAGAGCACTGCCCATCGTGCGGACTCCGGCTACAACCGAGAGAGAATCAGCAAACTTCGATCGGTAGAATCGCCGTCGGCGTGATCTTGGGCTATCTCGGCATTATGGTCATCAACGCCGTCTTATTTTTCGTAGTGATGATATTTTTCGCAGGAGTGATGGCACGTGCACTTGATGGCGTCCGGTCGGCTCCGACAACCGAAACACCTAAATCCCGTTAGATTGGCCCTTGATACAAACCAAACGAATAACCGTGCATCTTACGTTGCGTCTATGGTTGTAAAAAAATTAAGTATCTTGTTTGTCTTGACTCTTGGCGTTTGCTCTCTTTTCGCATCTGCCCAACGCAACGTCACGCCTGCGATCGACCGTGATCCGCTGATGGAGGCTGATGCTAAGCACAATCTTGATGTCGCGCGTCAGGCGTATGCGCCGCTCAAGAAGGCTTATAAGCAGGTGCTGATGCGCTTCGAGGAGACCTACGCGGCGTATCCGCAGTTTTCTAATATCGACGAATTCCTCTACCTCGCCGGTATGAGCAGCTATTATCTGTCCGAAAACAAAGGCAAGCAGAAGGTCGATCTGAAGTCGGCAAAGGAAAAAGAAAAATACGCCCCCGAAAAACTCCGCTCCGACGCGATCGCGTATCTTTCGACTGTCGTGGAGAAGCATCCGGATAGTAAATTTGTCGCGGACGCGAGCAAGGTTCTAGCTGTCTTGAAAACAGATAACTAGACACTTTAACAAGGTTCTCGGGTCAATTCGAATTCTTTTTGAATTGCCACTAGCTTCAGCTAGTGGTCAGCGACCACAACAAGATATCGGGCTTTAGCCCAAAAACCATTCGGCTAAAGCCAGATCATTTTGTTATCAACATTCCACTAGCTAAAGCTAGTGGCAATTCAAAGTCGTTTTGAAATGAACCTCAACCAAGTAACCATCTACTCCGAGAAGACCATCGAAACAGTCGAGTTCTTCGAACAGCTCGGCTTAACGAGAATCGTCGATTCCCTCCCCCGATACGCCCGGCTCGAATGCCCCGATGGCGAAGCGACTTTGTCGGTGTGCGAATTCGGCGAGTTGACGCCGGTCGAGGCGTTGAATAACGTCGTCCTATATTTCGAGTGCCCCGACCTAGACGCCGAGTACGAACGCCTCACCGCCCTCGGCCTCGAATTCACCGAACCACCGACCGATCGCCCCTGGCTCTGGCTCCAAGCCTACCTAAAGGACCCAAACGGCAACAAGATCTGCCTCTTTAACGCCGGCGAAAATCGCAAAAATCCGCCCTGGCGTGTAAAATGAGGAGTAGTCAGTTGTCAGTTGTCGGTTGTCAGTCGGAGTTTTCGCTCTGACTACTGACTACTGACTACTGACAACTGAAAAATATGTCATTAACAGTTGTAGGTTCAGTCGCGTTCGATGCCTTGGAGACGCCGTTTGGCAAGCGTGACAAGATTCTTGGTGGTGCGGCGACGCATTTTGGCCTGAGTGCGAGCTTTTTTACGAAGGTGAACGCGGTTGGCGTGGTTGGCGGTGATTTTGGTGATGAGGAATGGGCGGTTTTCAAACGCCATAACATCAACACCGACGACGTCGAGATCGTGCCCGAGGGCAAGACGTTTTTTTGGAGCGGGCGTTACGATTACGACATGAACACCGCTCACACGCTCGATACGCAGCTTAATGTGTTCGAGACATTCGAGCCTAAGCTGAGCGATAATTCGAAGTCGGCCAAGCTGCTCTTCCTCGCAAATATCCTTCCGATGCTTCAGAAGCAAGTGCGTGAGCAGATGCCGAATGCAGAATTTGTCGCGATGGACACGATGAATTTCTGGATCACCTCGATGAAGGACGCCCTGATCGAGACGATCAAGGTCGTCGATTGCATCATCATCAACGACGCCGAGGCGCGACAGTTGACCGAGGAAACGAGCATTCACATCGCAGCACGCAAGATCATGGAGATCGGCCCGAAGGTCGTCGTAATCAAACGCGGCGAATACGGAGCGACGCTGTTCACCAAATACGGCTACTTCGCCGCTCCCGCGTATCCGCTCGAGAGCGTTTTTGACCCGACGGGTGCTGGCGACACGTTTGCCGGTGGATTTATGGGCTATCTCGCTTCGCAGACGGAGATCAACGATCAGACGCTGCGGCGTGCGATGATCTATGGTTCGGTGATGGCGTCGTTTAACGTCGAGAAATTTGGCACGGAACGCGTCGATGCTCTCGATTATCCTGAGATCAACGAGCGTTTTAAGGCGTTCAAGACGATGACGCATTTTGACGAGATCCCGTTTGAAAGAGCTTCGTCTGCCGCCTAAATGCCTGAGAAGAACGCCAATCCGCTCGCTCGTCTTGAGCAACGCAAGCCAAGCTATCCGCTGATCGCGGCCGGCGTGGCGTTGTTGGTTGTATTGATCGCGGGCATCGTGATTTCAGCGACGAACGAGAATACGCTCATACCGGCATTGTTCGTTGCGGCAGTTTTGATCTTCGGGATCGCGGTTCTGATCGATGTTGCTCGCACACGGAAGATCGAGGCTCTCGATGATCGCAAGTTCATCAATTGGGACGCTGCGATGCCCGAGATACAGCGACAGAATGTAAACGTCGAGGTCCGTGAACTTGCACGTCTGCTCGGCGTCGGCAACGACCAGCTCGCCGATCTGCTGTCGGCTTACGTCGTCGCCGAAGATCTTGCGCTGAGACAGATCCAGCAGGAAGAGAACAAGCCGCTAATGCGTCATGTCAGCATCGGCCAGATGCCATTTGACGGCATTTTGGTCGATCAGGATATGATCACATGTATCGAGGTAGCATTTCTGGTCGTACCCGACGTGCGCCAGGAAAAGATCGAGTCGATGCTAAAGAAGATCTCGAAGGCGAAGAAAAACCTCGCCGATCTCAAGAGCCGTTTGCGTCTGCGGCTGATGCTTGTGCTTGTCACGCAGCTCAACGATGACGAAGAAGAACAGCTTCGAGGTATGTTGGTCACGCGGCGATTCACCGACACGCCGGTCGATATCGACATCAGGTTGCTGGATTTTGAGATGTTGCAGAAAGTTTACGTTAGTGAATAGTGATAGGTGACAAGTGACAGGAAAGAGCTTCTTTCATGTCACCCGTTACCGTTTACCCGTCACAAAAAAGGCTATGCTTCAAGACAAAGTTGGAATTATTTTCGGCGTCGCCAACAAGCGTTCGATCGCGTGGGCGTGTGCTCAGGCGGCGGCAGCACATGGGGCGAAGATGGCGTTTACCTATCAGGGCGAACGGCTCAAGGAGAACGTCGAGGAGCTTGCAGGCACGCTCGAAGATTCGCTCGTCGTGCCCTGTGATGTCACGAATCAGGCGGACGTTGATGCGGCGTTTGACGCGGTCTCGAAGAAATATGGTCGTCTCGATTTCGTCATTCACTCGATCGCGTTCGCTCCGAAAGAAGCTCTCGAAGGTGAATTCGTCACCACTACCCGCGAAGCTTTTCGCACCGCTCTCGAGATCAGTGCATTCTCGCTGACACAGGTCGCACTCGCCGCATCGCCGCTGATGACCGAAGGCGGCAGTATTGTCACGATGACGTATTACGGAGCCGAGAAGGTCGTGCCGAGCTACAACGTCATGGGCGTTGCAAAGGCCGCTCTCGAGGCTTCGACGCGGTATCTGGCCGCCGATCTCGGCAAGAATAATATCCGGGTCAACGCCATCTCGGCCGGCCCGATCAACACCCTGTCGGCCCGCGGCGTAAAAAATATGGGTTCGCTACTCAGCCACGTCGGTGAAAAGGCCCCGCTAAAACGCAACGTCACGCAAGCCGAAGTCGGCAACACCGCCCTCTTCCTCGTCAGCGACCTCTCGACCGGCATCACCGGCGAAACGATCTACGTGGATTGCGGCTACAATATTATGGGCATTTAGTTTGTTGAGTCGATTGAGTTTTTTGAGTTCATTGAGCTTAGATCTCAGCGTCAACGAACTCAATAGACTCGATAAACTCAACAAACTCTTTTATGGCTAGTACAAGATCAAACAAACCAAAGCTCTCGGCGACAAAGAAAAAAGCGGTCGTGCCAAAGACGGTCGCTGAGGCAAAAGAACTCGAAAGTGCTCAAGGCTATTGGCACCTTACGGACGACGAGATATTGCTCCGCTCGCCTGAGCCTGAGGACGCTTATCGCACGTCAGATTCGTGGCGCACGTTTCGCATCATGGGCGAGTTCGTCAATGGCTTTGACGAGTTGGCGACGATCACACGCGGCGTTTCTATTTTCGGGTCGGCTCGCACGCCGGTTGACGATCCGATGTATAAGGCCGCCCGCGAAACAGGATTGCTGCTCGGGGCGGCCGGGTTTGAGATCATTACCGGCGGCGGCCCGGGGATTATGGAGGCTGGTAATCGCGGTGCCCACGAAGCCGGTGCGAAGTCGGTCGGCTGCAATATCCAACTACCCTTCGAGCAGATGCACAACCCGTATCTGACCAAGTCGCTGACGTTTAAATACTTCATGGTCCGCAAAACCATGTTCATCAAATACAGCAACGCCTACGTCATCTTCCCCGGCGGCTTCGGAACGATGGATGAGCTTTTTGAGGCGTTAACACTAATACAGACCAAGAAGATCCGCAACTTCCCTGTCGTCCTGTTCGGCTCGCAATACTGGCAAGGCCTGCTGCAATGGGTCACAACGACGATGCTGCATGAAAAATACATCAATACCGAAGACCTAGGCCTTATCCACCTCACCGATTCGCCAAAGGACGCCGTCGATTTTATTGTAAAGACTTGTTACGCTGGGATAGATAATGGTAAGCAGTAGATTTAGCTCTTCAGAATGAAGGAGGCAGTATGCGATTAGGTTTCATTCTTTTAATCACCTCTTTTTCCATCGCTTCGACCACCAACGCACAATTTGTGAACGCTACTAAGGTCGGTAGCGATCAAATTATGCAGAGTGAATGGGTCACGCAGGTCTTGCCGTCACCCGATGGCACACAAATCGTTACCGGCGGTATAGATGGCCGTGTCGTTTTTTGGAGTGTAGCGGACGGCAAAGAACTTCGCAGTATGAATCTGACCAAGCCCGTGCTGGCGATCGCACTTTCGAAAGATGGACTAATAGTGGCTGCCGGAGATGCTACCGGAAAGGTTTCACTTATCGATTTCCAGACGGCCAAGGTCTCAGGAGTATTCACTGCCGACAAAAATATCACAAATGCGGTTGCCTTCACCGATGATGGGAAATTTGTGGCCGGCGGCGGTTCCGAGGGTATCGTCAGGATCGCAACCACGTCGGATACGAAGAGCGTAAGCGAAATAAATCCGGGGCATGGTGACATTACCGCACTAGCGTTTACAAAAAACCAGTTGGCAGTTGGTTTGAGGGACAACAAAGATCGGAAACGATCTGCTGAAATTTGGGACTGGCAGAATAATAAATTAGTCAGAACCATCGATGAAGGGCCTGCCGGTCTTCGTGCCATCAGCGTAACGACGGACGGAAAGCTGCTTGCTATAGCAGATTACAAACCAGCAACCCTTCTCACAATGACGCCGACGGAGGGCAGCGGGGCGGAGGTCAGTTTAAGGGTGCTGGCAGATGATGATGACGGGACAGCGGTAGCGATCTGGGACGTTGCTACCGGCAAGCGGGTTGCTCTCATCAATGGCGAGACCGGGGCTCGAAGCGTCGCTTTCTCACCGGATGGCCGGATCTTGGCAATCGCTGGTTCAAACGGCGTGATATTTCACGATATCGGAGCAGGTACCTTTGCTGAGATCGGCCGTATCAACTCACAGACGAATATCGACGCAGTCTCTTTTTTTTCCGATTCCAACAAATTGATCTTAGCTAGGGCGCGCGAACCACTTGTAAAATATGGCGGTACAGAAAAGCTGGTAGACCCGTTCTTTACGAGCCTGATCATGCAGGTCCGTGAAGGCCTAAATACCGGTGTCATGATGTCACTCGGTGCAAGCGTTCGTGAGAGCCCTACTCGAAAGGACGCCAGTTCAGTTACAGGTGGATCAACGGTCGAAGCGTGGCAGATCACTCGCAAAACATTGCCGCCGGATCAAAGAACCTGGGAGGCGGTTCAGAGAGTTTTTGATGACAAACCTGACGAGGCCCGCAAAATTCTCGAAAGAGTAATAAAAGATTTCCCCAGCTACGGCGAGGCTCAGAGACTAAACGCGATCCTATTTGAGAACAAAGATCTTAACAAGGTTCAAGATCTGATCAAGAAGGCGGTGAAGGCTGATCCATCATGCCTGTCCTGCCTTCGTTCGTTGGGCGATATTCAGCATAAACAAAGACTGTATCATGAGGCCATTCAAAGTTATGAAATGGCTCTGCAACGGGATCCGGCCTACGGTCTTGTTGCTGGACATAAAGCAGACTCATACGGCGGACTTGGTCTATCCTTGCTCGCAGCAGGTAACGATACCAAGAGTTTAACGGCTGCAATAGCTGCTCTTTCAAATGCCATAAAGCTCAGGCCAGGCGTTGAGCAGCATTACACAAATTTAGGAGCGGCGGCTTATTTTGCCGGCGATCACGATACGAACATTGGTCTTTTATTAATTGCGAAGCGATTGCGACCCGATCATGCCCGGATATACTATAATTTAGGGCACTCTTACAGAGAAAAAGGTGACAAAGCGAACGCTATCAGCGCATATCGTCGGTATGTTTCCCTCGGGGAGAAGGGAGAAGAAGCTCGCGTCGAACGTGCGAAGATATACATAGCCGAGCTAAGTAAATAAGAAACTAGCCGAGTACCTCCGTAATCCATTTCCGATACGGTACGGATATTTCTTTCGAACGAACCGCAATGATTTCCGGCACATCGTAGCTATGATTTGCTGAGATAAACTCCCTCAGTTCGTCCCATTTTTCGGGCAAGGTCTTTATCAGCAAAAGGCATTCGTTTTCTCGCTGGGTCTTGCCTTCCCAGACATAAACGGACGTCATCTGCGGCAAGATCTGAACACATGCCGCGAGACGTAATTCAACAATCTTGCCGGCGAGGGCGTCGGCTTCTTCAAATGTAGATGTTGTGGTGAGAACGACCAGCATAGCTGGATCAATTAAAAATTCTGGCTCGGTTCGAAGCTGAACAGGACCTGAGCGAGCTGGCCTTTGACGCCGACGTCGTCGACGCTGCGGATCTCTTCGCCCAGGGATGTAGCGAGCATTGTGATCTCAAATCCGTTGCGAACCGCAGGGCGAGCCGCCGGGATGAAGAGGCGTCGGCCCCAGACGATAAGCTTTTCGCCGCTTGGCGAGGTGCCGCCGGCCTGGAACTTGATCTCGTAAGCACGCCAATCACCATTTAGTTTTATCTCGCCTTCCGAGACCATCTGATAACCCGGCAGTATCTTTTTGAGCGTCTCGTTAGTCTCTTTTACGAGCTGCGGAAACGTATCGGCATCGGTCATGAACGTACCTTTGCTCGGATAGTAACCGACGAGCATCTGCTCCTGCATTCGTCCGTCGGGAGCAAGGCGTGCGATGTCGATGAACTTGCCACGAGCCGTCGCACTTGCAGAAGGCTGAGGTCCGTTCATCTTCCAGTCCTTGGGGTAGAACATCGTAAAGCCGACAAAATTTCGAAGCAGATCGCCGCGTAAATTTTGTTTGCTGTTCTGATAAAAATTGGTATCCGGCGGTTGCTGAATGGTACGCGCGAGCGGCGGCATCTCGGTATTTGAAACGATCGTCGCGCTGTCCGCCACGTGGTCGGCCTGAGGTGGGACATCGACGCGCTCAGGACGATTTACAAGGTAATACCAGCCGAGTCCGAGTACGGCGAGCAACGCCAGAATACCGGCGACGGCGAATATCTTCGCTCGCGAAGTTTCCTCGGTAGGCGGCTCGGGCGAACGATTTTTCCACGCCGGTTCGGCCGTGACCTTTCCCGGTGCGGGTTTTGGCGTTTCGGCTGCTGCTGACACGATCGTGGCCGCGATGGGCATCGCTGATGCAGTTTTTGCTGCTACTTTTACCGACTTGGCAGGTGCCTCGGCAACGACTGATGCTTCGCGGACTTCGGTCAGGGCCGAAAATAGCGTGTCGCCAAAATCTCTCGCCTTCGTAAACCTATCCGCCGAGGTGTACGACATCGCCTTTGCCAAAACGTCATCGACGGCCGGCGACAGATCGGGCCGGATCTCGCTTGGCAGTACGGCATAGCCGGAATTCTGCGAACGCGTGATCTCTTTGGCGGTCGCGCCAGAAAATGGCAACCGCCCTGTAAGCATTTCGTACGCCACGACAGCCAGCGAAAAGACATCGCTCGCGATCGTTGCCGTTCGTCCTTCAAGAACTTCGGGAGCCTTGTACGGCAGATTCTGCGGCGTCGGTTCGCCGTTTGACGCGCCGAAGTTGACCAACATCGATTGCTCGTTCTCGCCCTCGGCCGTGTCGAGGATAAGATTCTCAGGCCGCAGGTCACGGTGAAGAATTCCCTCCTGATGAGCCTCGCTCAAGGCACCGGCGATCTGCTTGATGATACGGGCGGTGCGCTGCTCGCTAAATTGCCCGTGAATGCTCAGAATATCGGCGATCGACAACGCATCGACGAATTCGCTAACGAGAAATTCTTTGCCGTTAGTAAACGTCCCCGAATCGATAAGGCGGGCTATATTCGGATGACTAAAGTGCGATAGCGACACGCGCTCCTCGGCAAGGATGCTGCCCATGATCTCGTCGGCCGTATCGGCAAGCAAGATGCGCACCAAGACCTTGCGGTCCTCGACGATCTTGTCATCGGCGAGAAATGCGATGCCCGATTCGTCGCCGCCGAGAAACTCGGTCACCTTGTATCGGCCCTTAACGATGCGGCCGACAAAGCTCTCAGGGTCTTCCTCGTCAAAATCGAGCGAGAACGGCACCACGCGATCGGTGTCGTCGAGATTTACATGGCCCGCAGGGATCTCATACGGATTTATCTTTCGGGCCGCAGGCCGCGGCTCTGCACCTATCGGCTTCAATATCTCGACCGGGTTGGCGGCCCCAAGTTCAATATCACGAAGTGTGTCGACATCTATCTCGTCGAGGTCGTCCAGTTCAAAGAAAAAATCGTCTTCAGCATCTGGCGGCAACGGTGTCTGGCCGATCTGCGGTTCTGGTTCGGTGATCACAAAATGGGGTATATCCGACAGTGTCTCGTCAAACTTGTCATCGGTCTCTATCTTGGGCACGAGATTAGCAAAAACGCCTGTCGCCGCCTGGCCACCGATCGAATCGGAGATCATGCGCGCACCATCCGTCGGACAGAATCGTCGTGAGCCTTCCTCGAAAGTTTGTTTACACTTCGGACAGTACATTTGAAAAAGGAACGGGAGCCTTTAAAATCTTCGACCGCGAGCTGCGGTTCCTACTCGAAAAACACGTAATACAAGCGGATTTTCACGAAACACGCGGTAAAATCATTTAGCTAATCGGCCTGTAGTTTTGCCCCAGGCACTTTGCTTTCGTTCTCGAGCGCTTTAGCCTGCCGGTAGGCCCGATCGGCATTCTCGGTTCGTCCGGCCTTTTTATAGCCGTCGCCGATCTGCTGGAATTGGACTGCGAGCTGACGCTTTTCGAGCGGGGTTACGAATCTGACAGCCTGCATCAACGCACTCTCGGCCTGATCCAGCTTACCCTGACGCCAATACAGCGAGCCGAGCAGACTGTTTGGCATAAAGGCGTTCGGGCTGACGAGCGCGCCTTTTCTAAGCGTTTGCTCCGCGTCAGAATATTTCCCCTGAGCCGTCAAAGCTCTTCCCAAAAGCAGCAACGCCGATGGATTCTTAGGATCGCCACCAACCGCTTTGCGAAGCAAAGCCTCGGACTCGGCAAAACGCTGTTCCGACTGCATCACTTCGGCGACAAGTATCATTGTCGGAATATCAGTCGCGAGCGATGTTGCCTTTCGGTAGGCTGCGGTTGATTCCATTGCCAGCCCACGCCGACGCAGCAGCCGCCCAAGATGAGCATACGCGGGAGCAAACGAATCGTCGAGACTGATCGCCTTTCGATACGCATTCTCGGTCTCTGCACCGATCAGGCCGCGAAGTTCCATCGCTACGCCAAGTTGGTCATACGCAAGGGCATTCTTCGGATCGAGTTGTATCGCTCGACGTCCGAGACGCTCGGCCTCGGCATAGCGGTCGCCAAGATCTGGTACCGCGATCGGCTGTGTGAGTACATAGCTGAGTGCAATATGCGCAAACGCATTGCTTGATTCAAGTTTCAGAGCATTACGATATGCCGTCTCGGCGTCCTCCCAACGCTGTTGATCGCTGTAAAGATTTCCGAGTCCGTAGATCGCCCGGGAATCACGCGGCTTTACGCCCTTTGCCTTTAGATATGAGTCCTCGGCAACAGCATAGTCGCGATCGTCACGTGCCGAATTGCCGCTCTCTATCAGATCTTCGTAACGCGATTCGTCAGCAGCCGAGGTTTTAGGCGGTATTGAAATGACCGTTGTCATCGGCTTTGGCGCACCAAAGCTTTTGAATTTATTTCCCGCCTCGGTGGTCTCTGTCGGAGTGGTTTTTGTGGTCTTTGGTTTTGGTGCCGGTTTCTTTGCGTTCGAAGTTGGTTTCGGTGTAGTTTTGGGCTTTGGCGGAGTAGCCTTTTTTGTCGACTTAGCTACCGGCTTTGCGGATCTAGCTACGGGTTTCTTGGTCGTTTTTGAAGTCGCAGCCGGTTTCTTGCCACCGGCCCCGAAGAGCTTGTTCGCACTTCCGAGATCTTGTCCATACCCCGTGGACGCAAGAGCTATAAAGGTGATCATTAAAGCTGCTATCTTCATTCTCTTGTCGTTTCTCCTCTCGGCTCGCTCTCTAATTCTCCTTGACTACGCGAAAGCCAAGGGTCTTGTCTTTTCGGTCCTTTTCTACCCACGTTCGAAACGTCGAACTGATCCGCTCGGCCGGTTTCGATTGATCTTCATTGGCTGAACCGCCTCGAACAGCAAATTTGCCCTTAAAATTCCTTAGTTCCTCAGGCGGCACCTTAACTCTGGCTTCGTTGCCGGGATAGCGATAAAACTCGGTGCTCGTCCACTCGAAAACATTACCGATCAGATCGAGTACGCCCCACTGATTTGCTCCCTGCGGCCTGATCCCGACGTCCTGCGGTTCCGAGTCGCCGCGGCTCATTACGGCGTTGCCGTCTACAAAATCGTTGCCCCACGGGTAAACGTTCGCTTTTGCCCCGTTTCGAGCGGCATATTCCCATTCCTGTTCGGTCGGAACCCGGAAGGTTCCGCCATCGATCGTCGAACGCCACTTAGCATAAGCTCTCGCATCATCGAGCGAAACGAATGTTACCGGCCGATTCTCCGTCCCCGTCAAAGGCAGTCCACTTGGCCAATGTGACGGCGGAACATATTTTGTATCCCTAACGAAGTCAAGATACTGGGCATTTGTGATCTCGGTCTTGCTCATCGAAATATTGCCGACCAAGATCTCGTGTCCAGGAAACGCCGTCGGCTCGCCGTCATCACGGCCCAATTGAAACTTGCCCCCTTCGATCGGGATCATCTCGAGCTTGCCAGCTACAGATCCGGGCGATGAACCCGGTGACGGCGTAGGCCTGCCATTGTTATTCCCCGTCTGAGTCGAGCTAAAGAAGCCGGCCAGGTACGCTCCGCCAATACCTAATATTCCGATGACAAAAAATACTAATAGCCCACCGATTCCCAAAAGAAATACCTTGCGGTTCGATTTGGCCTGGGGCTGGATGCTCGTAACGTGAACACCTGTGTCGCCCGGCCGCCAATTCTGAGCGACCGTCTGATCCAGGTCATCATGAACGTCAACCATTGTATTCGGCGGTTTGGCCATCGTTCGCTGGCCACCGCTGACCGAATCATCAGGTCTCGGTATCGCCGTTCGCGAGTCGAATGTTCCCTCGGTCAACTCGGCGACAACCTCAACTGGCTTACCGTCACACACGACATCGCCGAGCCAATCCTGAAATCCGTTGTGGCTAATACGCACATGGTGATTACCGCTCTGAAGCCCCTCGAGCATCATCACACCATTGTCACGAGTCTGACCGACCGCGACGTCATCGACATATACCGCTGATTTCGGCGGCTTGGAAAGTATTTTGAGCGTCGAAACAGGCAGCGCCGCTCCCATCGTGCTATGCATCGACTGGCCGCCAAGATGAATGGCCGACGCAAGCTCACCAGCAAATACCTCGACGGAAGGCGTCCGCTTATCCGGATTCTTATGTAGAGCATGGGCGATAGCGAGTTCGAGTGCCGGAGAGACTTTGATCCCGACATCGGCGAGCGTCGGTGCCGGATCGGAGATATGCTTCTTCATTATCGCCGGGATCGAGGACCCCTTGAAGGGCACATCGCCCGCGAGTATTTGGAACAGCATCACCCCCAGGCTATAAATATCCGCCCGCGAATCAGGCTCTTCGTCAGCCCACTGTTCGGGAGCCATGTAATACGGCGAACCCATCAATCCGGTCGTCTGGGCCTGTACAAACGAGCCAAGCAGTTCGCCCGACTTGATCTTGGCGAGGCCAAAATCGAGTATCTTTACCGCCTGCGACAAAGTTGGCTTGTCGCTGCAGATCATAATATTTAGCGGCTTGAGATCACGGTGAACGATGCCCTGATGATGTGCGGCACCGACACCGGCACAGACGGCGGCCATCAGTTCATACGTCCGTTCGGGCGATAGAGATTTTTCGCGAGCGAGGAGGTCGTGAAGCGATTCGCCCTCGACATATTCCATCACGAGGAATGGGAAAGCACCGTCTATCACACCGTAATCTGTAACGCTAACAACGTTCTGATGTCTGATCGCAGCAGCGGCGAGAGCTTCCTGACGAAAACGCGTCACGAGCTGTGGGTCGTTGCCGACGAGATCCGGCAGAATCACCTTGATCGCGAGCTGAGTCTTGAGGTACGCATGGCGCGCCTTGTAAACGACGCCCATTCCACCCTGGCCGAGGCGGCATTCGATATGATATTTGCCTTCAAGAACAGGCTCACCCGCGATAGTGTGAACCGTCGGCATCCCGTCGTTCGGACAGGTCACCACACTATCGGAGAAACAGTTCTTACAAAGCTGGCATTCCTTCATTTAGGTATCTTTCGCGCCAAATATGCATACGACCAAACCGCCGTGGGGATCAACCTTTTTTCACGGTCGGTTTGCTAAGCATTAGTACGTTCTGATTTTAGTTTTTTTGCATTTTTCAATCAAGGTTGAAATCATCTGCGAGTCTGATATTTCGGCCTCTGCATCCTACAAATAACTAAGTACGCAAATTACTCAGTTTTTGATCACGATATTTACCAGCCGTTTTGGCACTACGACAACTTTGATGACCTCTTTGCCATCGGTGTATTCGCGAACTTTTTCGTCCGCAAACACCATTTTTTCGAGGGTCTCGTTCGAAGTCTCTGGAGCCGCCATCACTCGTGAGCGAAGCTTGCCGTTGATCTGAACCGGTATCTCGATCTCATCGGCCTTGGCCATTTCGTCGATGAACTCAGGAAATCTCGCCCCATTGGCGAGCATTCCGTCCTCGTTTCCGATGAGTACCGAGTAGAGTTCCTCGGAAGTATGCGGCGAAAACGGCGTCAGCATCAGAACCAGGCTCGTCAATGCCTCACGTACCGCAAATACGGTATCGTCGTCGGCATTTTCAAACTCAACATCGCCGATCGCGTTCGACAATTCCATCAACGCCGCCACCGGTGTGTTAAATTGCAGACTCTCGAAACTGTCCGAAACGCGTTTGATCGTCTGATGAGTTTTTTGACGGAGTCTCTTGCCGTTCAGAGTGCAGCCTTCAGGCTGTTTCTGCTCCGGCGAAGAACAAGCTGAAGCTTGCACTCTGAACGCGGGCTCCCACCGATGAACCAGCCGCCAAACACGTTGCAAAAACCTAACCGCACCTTCGATCCCAGCCTCGTGCCAGACCAACTCGTTCTCGATCGGAGCCGCGAACATAACGAAAATTCTCGCGGCGTCCGCACCGTAGATCTCGACCATTTCGTCGGGATCAACACCGTTGCCCTTTGACTTGGACATTCGCTCGATGGCGTGGCGGAGGGATTTTGGATTTTGGATTTTGGATTTTGGATTGTCCGAGGCCCCGGTCGCTACTGCTCCCGGTACTGACGTTGTCGCTGATGTGATTCGGCCTTTGACATCACGCTCGACTGTCACTTCGGCAGCCGGATAATAGACCCGCTTGCCCGACTCGTCGTCAAAAAACGTCTCACCGACGACCATTCCCTGTGTCAGCAATCGCTTGACCGGCTCGTCAAACGTAACGAGGCCCATGTCACGCATTACTTTTGACCAGAACCTGGCGTAGATCAGATGCATCACCGCGTGGTCGTCGCCGCCGATGTATTGATCGACAGGTGCCCAATACGCCGCCTTTTCGATGTCGAAAGGAACATCCTCATTCGTTGGGTCAAGGTAGCGGAAAAAATACCACGACGAATCGACAAACGTATCCATCGTGTCCGTCTCACGCTTTGCTGGACCGTCACATTTCGGGCAAGTTGTCTCGTAAAATTCCGGCACCTTCGCGAGCGGCGATTCGCCCGTGCCCGTTATCGGAGCATTTTCAGGCAAACGTACCGGCAGATTCTCGAATTTCTCCGGCACCACACCGCACGTGTCGCAATAAATGATCGGTATCGGCGAACCCCAGAATCTTTGTCGCGAAATGCCCCAATCACGCAAGCGATACGTCGTCGCCCCCTGACCAAAGCGGCTCTTCTCCGCAAAAGCCGTCATCGCCGATTTAGCTTCTTCGGATGACATCCCCGACCACTCGCCCGAATTCACAACGACGCCATAGTCGGAAAACGCCTCGTTCAGAGTGCAATCTTCAGCTTGTGCCGCGTCGGCAGAGGACAAGCTAAAGCTTGCACTCTGAACAACTTCTCTGATGTCCAGCCCAAATTTCTTTGCAAATTCAAAATCCCGCTCATCATGAGCCGGTACGCTCATGACCGCCCCGGTACCGTACGCCATCATCACGTAGTTGCCGACCCAAACCGGTAGTTCCTCGCCGCTAAACGGATTTATCGCCTTTAGTCCGGTATCGATGCCATCTTTTTCGATCTCGACCTCGTGGTCGGCGGGACGAGCATTCTCTGTCCGAATTATCGCGATCTTGCTCGCGACTTCCTCAGAAAAATTATCGATATTCGCCTGAATTACCGGATGCTCAGCGGCCAGGACAAGAGCGTTTGCCCCGTAGATCGTGTCGATCCGGGTTGTGAAAATACGCACGCGGCTCTTACCTTGGTCGCTCATGCTCGTCAAACCGTCAACGATCGGACATGCAAAGAGAGACTCACCAGACGCCATAACGTCAAAATCTACAAACGCACCTTCGCTGCGTCCCATCCAGTCGCTCTGGCGTTTCAAAACGCTTGCCGGCCAACCGGCTTCGATCTCGGCCATGTCGTCTAGCAATTGGTCTGTGTAGGCAGTAGTTTTCAGGAACCACTGCTCAAGATCTTTCTTCGTCACCGGATTTCCGCAACGCCAGCAGATCCCGCCGCTCGCCTGTTCGTTCGACAAGGTCGCCTGATCGTTGGAGCACCAATTGACCTGCGTTTGCTTCTTATACGCCAGGCCCATTTCGTACATTTTCAGGAAGAACCACTGGTCAAATTTGTAATATTCAGGCCGGTGAGCCGCCATCTGGCGCCGCCAGTCATAGCTCAAACCAAGCCTTTCAAGCTGTCCGCGCATCGCGATAATATTCGCTTCGGTCCACTCCCGCGGATTGACGCCACGCTTGACCGCTGCGTCCTCGGCTGGTTGCCCAAACGAATCCCAACCGATCGGATGCAGGACGTTAAAGCCTTTCAAACGCTTGTACCACGCCAATGCGTCGCCCGCCGAGTAGTTCCTAACGTGCCCCATGTGCAGATTGCCCGACGGATACGGCAACATCTCGAGCGCATAAAACTTAGGCCGCGTCGCATCCGGCTCTGCATGAAAAGCCCCGCTCTCAGCCCACTTCTGCTGCCACTTCTGCTCGATCTTCTTTGCGAAATATTTCTCGTCCATTGTTGTGCGAATAAAAAGATTAAGTTTAGCGAATAAACACGGGTCTAACCACTATCTGAGTTTTTAATTGTGATTTTGGATGAAACAAAGTCCGCCGCGTCATCAAACTAAGTTCGACGAGCGGCTATCTAAGGGCGAGAAGTTTGTTGATCACTTTCATTTTGGAAATTTTCTATAGATCTGGCTGCGATGCATTACTACTTTTAGGACGGCTGACTCGCCCTCGATCTCAATGCCTACTCGGTAATTTCCGAATCGTGCCCGATAGCTCTCTTTAAAGCCTTTAAGCCTTTTGACGTTCGAAAGATCGGCCAACTTATCCGCATCTCGCAGTTCTACAAACGCAAAGTCTTCAACCCGTTCCCTGACTTCAACGGGCAAAAGTGCCAATTGCTTGAGAAATGTGTTAGTCGTCTTTGTTCGCATCGGCGGTCTTTCTCAATTCTTCATAGACCGCTCGGGCTTCATCCAGGTCGTACACGACATCATCATCCGTCTCACGCATACAGGCAAAGAGGGCAGCGTCCTCAATGGCTTCCTGCATTTGCTCAAACGTTTCAATATCTAGAATAACTCCCGTTCTGCGGTTGTTTCCGTCGACAACATATTTCGGGTCGATCACCATTTGCTTATTATAGACCAAAATTTGCTTTGTTCGAAGGCTTTTTCATGATATTCTTGCAGAACCTTTGAGATCAGTAGATCGCTAGGACGAAGCTTAATGGTAATTACAAAAGTTTTGCAGACGCCCTTGAACCTCACGCCTTGAGCCGCTGTTCGGTCGTCTGCCACCAACCAACGGAGGCACTACGATGGCTGAACATATCGACCGCATTACCGCACGCGACTACGCTCGCGAAAACAATTCTCAAATACACACTTCCCGATCCAACAACACAAACGCGCGTCCATTCGACGACGTGATCGCATCCCTAGCCAACGCCACCGAAAACCGCCGCGCCCGACAGGTAAACGAGTGGGAACGTATGCGGCGTCAGGTCTTTCCGTCCGCAAGCTAATCAACAGCATCTTGAATCTAATTTTGCTTTTTCCGACCAATGCGTTGCGTCTTTGCAACACTTGACGGTCGCTGCAACATTTGATATTTTCTTGTCTGTGACAATTTAGCGAAGTGCAGTAAAAATCTACGTGGGGAATAAGGGACAGTGGGACACTCGGGACAGGCAAAGGGGAAATTTTCTTTCAACTTTCACCACCGATTTGGTCTAATTAGGTAAATGCAAGCAAGCGAAACAGCAAAGACCGTTGATATCGATCTCGCCGGACAATACCGGGCAGTTCGTGAGCACACCGAAAGGCTGTGCAAGCCGCTCAATACCGAAGACTACATACCCCAGCCGATCGCCGATGTCTCTCCGGCCCGCTGGAACATTGCACATACTTCCTGGTTCTTTGAGGAAATGATCCTCAAGAAGTTCGTACCCGACTACAAGGTCTTCGACGAGAGTTTCGGCTTTCTTTTTAACAGCTACTACAACACCATCGGTGAACGTACACCGCGAGACAATCGCGGTGCTCTGAGCCGACCGACCGTCGCCGAAGTTTTTGCCTATAGAAAATACGTCGATGAGCAGATGCTCACTCTCCTGTCAGAACCGGGAGCGATAGCGACCGGGTTCCCCGAACTCGTCATCCTAGGCCTCAACCACGAGCAACAACACCAGGAGCTTCTCCTGACTGACCTCAAATACACATTCAGCGTAAACCCGCTCTTCCCGGCTTACCGCGAAGGATTTGCCCCGGAGGAAATGTCAGAACCGGGAGCGATAGCGACCGGGTTCTTGGACTGCGAAGGCGGCATCTACGAGATCGGCCACCACGGCGACGAATTTTGCTTCGACAACGAGCTATCGCGGCACAAGGTCTATCTCAACGATTTCGCTATCTCCAACCGCCTCGTCACAAACGGCGAGTTTCTAGACTTTATCAATGCCGACGGCTATCGCGACCACCGTTTCTGGCACGCAGAAGGCTGGGATTGGGTCAATCAAAACGGCCTTGATTCCCCGCTCTACTGGCATAAATTCGACGGCGAATGGTCACACTTCACTCTCGGCGGACTTCGCAAACTTCCGCTCGACGCTCCGGTCTGTCATATGTCATTTTATGAGGCGTCGGCATTCGCTGAGTGGAAAGGAATGCGGCTGCCAACCGAATCCGAATGGGAAGCAGCGAACGAACAATTAAAATGGGGCAAACGTTGGGAGTGGACGAACTCGGCATACTTGCCCTATCCTGGCTTCGCCAAGGCCGCCGGAGCGGTCGGCGAATACAACGGCAAATTCATGATCAACCAGATGGTCCTAAGAGGAGCGTCCGTCCTAACGCCCGACGGCCACAGTCGTCCATCATACAGAAATTTCTTCCACCCGCATTTAAGATGGCAATTTACGGGAATAAGATTGGCGAGATGAGGAATATTAGCCGCAGATCAACGCAGATGACGCGGATAGGAAATAGAAATTGCCTTTATCTGCGTTATCCGCGTAGATCTGCGGCAAAAAACTACCATGCATAGCTCTCAGTCACCAGAACTCACCCAATTCGCCGAGGACGTTCTCTCCGGCCTATCCACGACGCCGAAATCCTTGTCGTCCAAATACTTCTACGACGACGAAGGTTCGCGGTTGTTTCAGGAGATAATGAAGCTGCCCGAGTATTATTTAACGGGCTGCGAATTCGATATATTTTCGACGCAGACAGATGGGATCTATGGTGCCTTCGCAAACGGTGACGGAAAGTTCGATCTTATCGAGCTCGGAGCGGGTGACGGAACTAAGACAGCCGTGCTGGTCGATCATTTCTTGCAGCAAGGTGCCGATATTACTTACTCGCCGATCGATATTTCGCAAGAGGCTCTCGATGCACTCACGGCGAAATTCAATGCCGAGTTCCCTGCTTTGAAGATGTCGGCACGCAACGGAGACTATTTTCAGATACTAGATTCTCTCAGGATCGGCGATGGACGCCGAAAGGTATTGCTGTTTTTGGGTTCGAATATCGGCAACTTCAGCCGTGAGCAATCGGTCGCCTTTTTCCGTTCGCTGCGAGAGGTAATGAGCGACGACGATCTGCTGTTTATCGGCTTTGACCTGCAAAAAGACCCGCACGTCATCGCCAACGCATACGACGACGCGGCCGGTGTGACCGCGAAATTCAATCTAAATCTGCTCACGCGCATCAACCGCGAACTCGGTGCCAACTTCGATCTCGAGAAATTTACACACTACGCAAACTACCGCCCCGTCGAAGGCTCGGCCCGCTCATTCCTCGTCAGCCGCGAAAAACAAACCGTCCGCATCGACGCGCTCAACCGCGAATTTGAGTTCGACCAGTGTGAAGCGGTGTTTATGGAAATCTCGCAGAAATACAGTTTGCGAATGATCGCCGATCTCGCCGCCGAGAGCGGATTTGAGATAAAGCAGAACTTTTTTGATAGCAGGAATTATTATTGTGACTCACTGTGGGCAACTGTTTAGAGTGCAAGCTTTAGCTTGTATTCTTCGCGGGCCAAGAAACAAGCTGAAGCTTGCACTCTGAACTTGAAATGAACATCACTATCCTCCGCTTCGACACCATCGACTCGACCAACACCGAGGCCGCAAATCAGGCTCGGCAAGGTGCGGACGAAGGGCTGTGCGTCATCGCAACGCAACAAACCGCGGGACGCGGACGGCATGGGCGGACCTGGGTTTCGGAGAAAGGGTCGGGACTGTATTTCAGCATTGTTCTCAGGCCGAGGCTTGAAACACAATTTCTGCCTTTGATAACTCTGATGACCGGCATCGCCGTCTACGACACGCTCAAGGAATTCGGCGTCGAGCCGGACATCAAATGGGTCAATGACATCCTTGTCCGCGAACGAAAGATCAGCGGCATCCTCGCCGAGACGGTCGAAACCCCAACCGGACTCGCCGTGATCGTCGGAATCGGTATCAATCTCACATCGCGAAATTTTCCCGACGAGATAGCCGAGATAGCCACCTCGATCGAAACAGAATCGATGATGATGGGCCCACGAGCACTCGATCCGTTGGCGGTTGAAACAAAACTTGCATCCTTCATCGGCTACTGGTACGAGATTTTGCTTGGCGAAAACGGCCATAGTGAGATCATACAGAATTGGCGCGGGCGCTCATCGTATTTCTCCGGTAAACCTGTTCGCGTCACCCTTCCGACGGGCACGCTCGAAGGCACAACCGACGGCCTTGAAGAAAACGGAGCATTGAGAGTGAAGACGCCCGACGGTTCAGTTACAATCGTCCAGGCAGGAGATGTGGAAAGGCTGCGGCAAATTATTTAGTTGTCTGCGGATGTGGTCGTTCGGGGTTGGTCGGCTTGAGATAGTTTCGCGTCACTTTGAAAAGAAAAACAGCAGCGATATATGCGATGAGGACGCCGCTCCAAAAAAAAACAAAGTCCGCAGCACCTGGTCCGACTCGATTTATGACGATCGAGATCGAAAGCCAGACAGCCACGACCACCACTGGAAAATTGAGTATCCAAATACCGACAAGGACGATCACCTTTGGTCTGGTTTCGGTCGCTTTTTGGAGGAGAAAGCCCTCCGCTCTAATCGTTTGGACCGGATCGAGGTTGGTGAGCGGCCCGATCGGGGCTCCGCACGTAGGACAAAACGTGTATTTTTGGTCTATACTCGATGAACACGATGGGCAAAAAACGTCTTCGGTCGGGTTATCCAAACGGTATGAATCTCTTTCCATATCCCCTCCTAATCAATTTTTTCGCAAAGCAATAAGGTCGTGCGTTAGTCATTTTAATCGCGCAAAACAACAATTGCAACGAGTTTCAATATGCGAAAACGGCTAGCCGAAATCCACCCAATCTTTTACCAGACACGTATCTCGCAGAAACGTTTTTTTCGGCGACTGGCTGATATCGCGAAGGCTGGCCGTTTTGCATCAGAACTGACTCAGCAGACTCTGCCCTTTACCTCGAAAAAACACCAATCGCTGCTTCGACGTCGTTTAGGAAACTCAGATCCCGTATTACAGGAAAATAAAGTTGAGAACCTTAAAATTGCCTGTCCGACAATCGACGGAATTTTGATAAAGCCCGGCCAGACGTTCTCGTTCTGGCGACAGATCGGCGAGGCGACGGCGGCAAAAGGTTATCACGAAGGAATGCAACTATCGCAGGGCGAGGTGGTTCGCGGAGTCGGAGGCGGGCTGTGTCAGCTTGCGAATTTGCTCTATTGGATGGCTCTGCACACGCCGCTTGCGGTCGTCGAGCGTCATCATCACAGCTTTGATCCGTTCCCGGACGAGAATCGCGTGTTGCCGTTCGGCTCAGGAGCGGGCGTTTTTTATAACTACGTCGATCTCCGCTTTCATAATCCGACTGATCTTACTTTTCAGATCCGAGTATGGCTGACTGACGACCATCTAAAAGGTGCAATTTACACCGACCGCGAGACGCTTTATTCATATCACGTGGTCGAGAGAGAACACCGTTTCTATTCAAAAGACGGCAAGAATTTTCGTGAGAACGAGATCTGGCGAGAGGTCATCGACCGCCGCACCGGCAACCGCATCGCCGAAGAGATGCTGGTCAAAAACCACGCCGAGGTGAAGTACGAATTGAGTTTTGCCGCCGAAGCGTGTACGGTTTAAAGACTTGTATGAGTAATGAATTTGAATACGAGTCCGAATGGGAACTCGAAGATGATTTTGACGAAGACCTGATCGAATTTGATGAATTCGAGATCGATCACGACGACGTATCGATGCGCACGGCTGTGATGCAAAAGAACGATATGATCGCTCTTCTCTGTATCAAAACCGCGTCCGTCGGCGCCGCCATCTGCCGCGTCGACCCACGCGAAGACCGCCCCGCAGTTCAGATCTACGACGACCCGACCGCTGCCGTCGAGTGGTTCACCAAGAGCCTCCGCACCAGCCGCGTAAATGGCTGGAACGTGATCTACGACGGGTTGCCGCTGCAAGGCTAGTCAGTACCACCTGCGGTAGCGGGTGGTTGAAGACCTCTTATCGAAGCCAACTTGAAATCCGATCGCGATAAACCACCCGCTACCGCAGGTGGTACCGACTGAATGCTCCTCGCCGTTGACATCGGAAATTCCCGCATCAAGTTCGGCCTCTTCGACGGCGAACAGCTTATCTCCAAACTTTCGATCCCGACGATCCGCGACATCACTCCCGATGGTCTCACGAAGGCTGTAGCCGACAAACTCTTCCAAGGCATATCGGCCGCGATCGTGAGTTCGGTCGTTCCGGAGGTCAATGCAGCGATGCTGTCGTTTATCTCAACTCAATTCGGCACTGAGGCATTGCTTGTCACAAACGACCTCGACTTTGGAATGCGTATCGACTATTTCCCCCTCGAAGATGCTGGATCCGACCGTCTGGTCAATACATTTTCGGCAGTCGAGAAATACGGTGCTCCGTGTATTATTTGCAGTTTTGGTACTGCCCTGACGATCGATGTGGTCGATCAAAATCGCGTTTTAAGAGGTGGCCTCATTGCTCCGGGCATGAACACCCTAGCCGCAGCCCTCAAATTGACAACCTCGCGATTACCCGAGGTTGAGATCGCAAAACCATCAAAGGTGATTCAAAACACCACGGTTGGCTCTATTCAATCGGGAATCGTCTACGGATATTTTGGGTTGGTTGATGGCCTTATCACAGCGGTCAAGCATGAGATCGCTGACAGCCCGAAAGTCATTGCGACCGGTGGCTTCACCGCCATGATCGCCGAAAGCACTTCGCAGATCGACGTTGTCGACAACGACCTGATGCTTGACGGACTATGCAGGCTTTATCGCCGATTAAACTAGAATCGCATGAACCAACAACGCCCGGACATCTCACCGCCAAAACTGATCACGGCACTGCGCGGCTTTAACCTGCTGCCCGCGATCGTGTTTCTGCCGACGCGGCGGCGTTGTGACGAAGCGGCGTCAGAGGTTGCGATGGATAAATCACAGCGTGGTGAGCCGGAGCGGCAAAAAAAGCGACAAGACATTTTTGATGATTTTGCAGGAGAATTTCCAGAGGTTCTCGACCACAAACATGCCAAGGTGATCGTCCATGCGGGTGTTGCCGCTCACCACGCTGGCCACATCCCGTCGTGGAAGTTGCTGATCGAACGGATGATGTCCGGCGGTCTGTTAAATGCATTGTTTGCAACGTCTACGGTGGCGGCGGGCGTCGACTTTCCGGCCCGAACCGTTGTGATCAGCAATGCCGATACGCGTGGTAACGACGGTTGGCGTACCCTGACCGCGAGCGAATTGCAGCAGATGACCGGGCGTGCCGGGCGGCGTGGACGCGACAATGTTGGTTTTGTGGTGCTCGCACCGGGACAGTTTCAGAATCCAAAAAAGATCGCTGAGCTACTCAAGGCTCCGCCTGATGCTCTCGAAAGCCGCTTCCGGGCAACCTATACGAGCCTTCTCAATTTGCTCGACGCTTTTGGCAATTTTGCTCAGCTCAGAGAGATAGCTGAGAAGAGCTTTTCTTCATTCCGCAATCCGCACTCGGCACTCCGCAATCAGGAGATCTGGCAGCCTTTCAAAGATCGTGCCCGCGTGCTCGACCATTTTGGCTACATCGATCGCGAGGGCGAGGTCGTCACCGAAAGCGGCAAATGGCTGGCGGATCTGCGTATCGACCGACCGCTGCTGGTTGGCGAAGCGTTGAAACAAGGCACTTTCGACGAACTCACGATCTCAGAAGCCGCTGGCCTGATGGCATCTGTAGCTGCCGACGCCGAACGCAGCTACGGCGAAATGCGCGGGTCGCGACGGATGGGTGAGATCCTGACGGATTTCGAAGAAATCGTCGTTGCCGTCTCGAAGGTCGAGTGGAAAAACGGCGTCGAACCCGCCGAAGAGATAAATTACTCCGCCGCCGCGGCCGCCGAACGCTGGACCGCCGGAATGAGCTGGGACGAATTGGTGGACCGAACAAAAGCCGAAGAAGGCGACCTCGTCCGTTTGCTCTCTCGCACCGGCGAGGCTCTCCGCCAACTTGCACATCTAAAAGCATCGAACACAGCCGCCGCTGCCATCGCGTCGGCTGCCGCAGACGTCATGCTCCGCGAACCGGTTCGGTGATCAAAGTTTCTTGAGCATCTCGTGCTGGCTGATCCGTTCGCGAAATCCGCGATTTCTGAAGAATTGCATCGGGCCGTCTAACGACTTATCGATGT
>JANPDK010000077.1:0-19003 GCA_031431415.1 Acidobacteriota bacterium
CATCAACCTGAAAGATATCTAATCTCATAACATCGAATCAGCCTCTATTCGTGCTTCCTTTTTCCACTTGACCCAACCGCGTACATGCAACGAAAAGAAAACCGTACTACCGAGGATCAACGCCAAACTCCCGATCATAAATCCGACAGTCATCCAACTCAGGCTCGCGATCATCATTATCAGAAAACCGTATTTATTTTTGCTCCCGATCAGATAAACGCCCGTCAAACCCGCGACCGTAGCGATCCAATCGACTCCGTAAAATTGCATATTCCTAAAACTCCCCTCCTTACGAAGGAGGGGTGGCAGCCGCTTTGGGCTGACGGGGTGGTTCTCTCATGACCACCGAAAGCTACCTCAACCTGTCGCTACCGCTCCCGGTTCTGACAAGAGCCACCGCCTCGATCTCGATCTTCGCGTCACGCGGCAGTCGTGCGACCTGAACCGTTGAGCGAGCCGGGAACGGCGTCTTAAAACGCTTTGCGTAAACCTCGTTCATCTTGGCAAAATCGTTCAGATCGGCGAGAAACACTGTAGTCTTTACAACATCATCGAGGCTGCTACCCGAAGCTTTCAACACAGCCTCGATATTCTTCAAAACCTGCTCCGTCTGCGCCTCGATCCCGCCTTCGACGAGAGCTCCAGTTTTCGGATCGGCACCGACCTGTCCGGCGGTGAAGATGAACCCATTCGCAATGATCGCCTGCGAATAAGGCCCGATCGCCTTAGGGGCATCGGCCGATTCTACCGCACGTTTTTTAGCCGTTTGACCAACTGTCGAGATTGAAACGGCAAATACTATAGCAACCGACCAAAGCAAAACTGGTAAAAAGGTTTTCATTCGTGTTATTCGTGACATTCGTGGCTAACCCTCTTTCTTCGCCGCGATCGCCTGGATCTCGATCTTCGTATCAAAATGCAGGTCCTTCACCGGCACGATCGCCCTCGCCGGACGATGATCGCCCATGACGCGGGCATAGGCCGCGTTCACCGCTCCCCACAATTCCATGTCCGAAACATAGATCGTAAACTGCAAAACGTGACTAAGATCGCTCCCAGCCGAATGCAAAACCGCCTCGACATTCCGCAAAGCAAGCTCCGTCTGCGCGTCAATATCACCCGTAAAAGGCTCCCGCGTATCCAGCGACATCGGCAGCTGCCCCGAAACATAGATCAAGCCGTTATGCTCAATGCCCGGGCTGTAGTGGCCTTTCGGTTGTGGTTGATTTGGTGGTTGAATTGTCTTCATAAGTCTTCGGGTCGCAGTCCCGTTTTCTTCGCAATGCGACTCAACATTTTGGGGCCAATCTCTACGCCGTCGTGAAACGAAAATACATAATCCGGCCATCCAGACCTTTCCAAAACTTTGTGAGATGTTCCTCGCTGCCTTTTAACGCTCCATCCGATGCGTTCCAATGCAGCCAGCACTCGCTTAGCTTTTGCCGATTTCCAGTTGCTCATGCAGCTTGAAAGATTAGGCTCTCAACCTGATTCGGAAGGCTTTCACCGTTTTCAAGACGATCAGCGATTACTCGAAGAGCCAATGTTTTAACATTGCGAATCGCATCATCCTTTGTGTCACCATAAACGAGAACGCCATCAAGCTCATCGATCTCGGCTATCCAGCGACCGTCAGTTTCTTGTTCGAGTTCTATTGGTAAATTCATATTGTTTCCACCCTATACAATAATTGTCGAAGGCGATTCAGCGAAGGCTATCGACATACAGAAATCCTCCTGAGCCACATTCATACACTCCGAAATTGATGGATTTCTTGCGTCGAAGTAATCCAAATATCCATGACATATCAGCTCTGTTCGAAAATCGTAACGACATGCTTTTGCGGCCCGTTTTGGTTTGAACAGTAAGTTCAACCCACTCGCCCGAGTTCTCAATTCTTGAAACCGTTCCCGATAAACGTTTGCTTGAACATGATAGATTATCGGGATACAAGTTTGTTGTAGAAACCAGCCGATTATTTTTTATCTCGAGGACGGGCTCCTCTTGAGCCTGTCCTTGCGAGACGATCCCAAAAAAGAGAAAGAAAACTGCTATGAATTTCGTATTCATTATGCTCGCCCTACTAACCCACACTTCCTTCTAATTTCAATCCCAACAACTTCGTAGCCTCGACCGCGTATTCCATCGGCAGCTCGCGAAAAACTTCCTTACAAAAGCCGTTGATGATCAACGAAACCGCGTCTTCCTGTGAGATACCGCGTTGCTGCAGGTAGAAAAGCTGGTCCTCGCTGATCTTTGAGGTTGTGGCCTCGTGTTCGACGCGGGCGGTGTTGTTCATCACCTCGATGTACGGAAAGGTGTTCGCCTCTGACTTGCCGCCGATGAGCATCGAATCGCACTGCGTATAGTTACGTGCTCCCTCGGCTTTCGGCATTATTTTGACGAGGCCGCGGTAACTGTTGTTCGATTTTCCGGCCGAGATGCCTTTTGAGATGATCGTCGACTTGGTGTTCTTGCCGAGATGGATCATCTTGGTCCCGGTGTCGGCGATCTGGGCGTTGTTGGTGAGCGCGACGGAGTAAAATTCGCCGATCGAATTGTCACCCTGCAGGATCACGCTTGGATATTTCCAGGTGATCGCGGAGCCCGTTTCGACCTGTGTCCACGAAATTTTCGACCTCACACCCCGACAAGCACCGCGCTTTGTAACGAAGTTGAAAATGCCGCCTTTCCCGTTCTCGTCGCCAGCATACCAGTTTTGTACGGTCGAGTATTTGATCTCAGCATCGTCCAGAGCCACAAGCTCAACGACCGCCGCGTGCAGCTGATTCGTATCGAACTGCGGTGCCGTACAGCCTTCGTTATACGCGACATAACCGCCTTCCTCAGCGACGATCAGTGTGCGTTCGAACTGCCCGGCTTCCTGCGTGTTGATGCGGAAATAGGTCGAAAGCTCCATCGGGCAGCGGACGCCATTTGGGATAAAGACGAACGAGCCGTCGGAGAAGACTGCCGAGTTCAAGGCCGCGTAATAGTTGTCACCAACCGGCACCACCGAGCCTAGATATTTCTGGATCTTGTCCGGATAAAGCTCGACCGCCTCGGTAAACGAGCAAAATATCACGCCAGCCTCAAGCAGCTTTTTCTTGTAAGTCGTCGCGACCGAGACTGAATCAAACACAGCATCGACCGCCACATTTGCGAGCATTTTCTGCTCGGTGATCGGGATGCCGAGCTTCTCAAAAGTCTTCAGCAATTCCGGATCGACCTCGTCCAGACTTGCCTTGGAAGGCTTCTGCTTTGGCGCCGAATAGTACGAGATATTCTGAAAATCGATCGCCGGATAGTCAAAATTTGCCCAGTTATCCGGCTGCTCCATCGTGAGCCATTTCCGGTACGCCTTCAGCCGAAAATCGAGCATCCATTCGGGCTCGTTCTTTTTCGACGAAATGAGCCGCACGGTGTCTTCACTCAGGCCGCGAGCGATCGTCTCCGTCTCGATATCCGTGACAAAGCCGTATTTGTATTCCCGATTTGTAAGTAATTCTGCTGCTGTCGACATAATTTGATTGCCACAGAGATCACAGAGGAAGATGAGATTTTCTAGAACCTATTGAATGAATAGTCCCATCCTTGTGATATCCCCGTATTGCCTTTCCTCCGTGTTCTCTGTGTCCTCTGTGGCTAAATCCTCTGCGCTTCGAGCGTCCGATGTATTCCCTGTATCTTGTGAAACATCGCATCGACCGAGCTTTCCGAGCCGACGAGTTGAGCGAGCGTGATACGCGAAAGGGCGTTTTCGACGATCTCGTGAAGTCCGACGATCACGGGGCGAATGCCGCAGTCGCCGTTGTGTACGCACGAATCGAGCACGCCCGTGTAGCTGCCGCAATGCTTTGTCATCACGTCCTCGTCGAGCACCTTGATGATCTCGTTGAGCTTGATCTCACTTGCCGGGCGAGCCAACGAATAGCCACCCTTAGTGCCCCGTGTCGAATGGACAAAATCTGCCTTGTTGAGCAGCCACATCAGCTTACCCGCGTTCGCCGTCGAAATCCCCTCGCGCTCGGCGATCTGCGGCAGCGTCAGGCTATCGCCATCGGGCAGATTAGCAAGCTGCACCAGACACCGCAGGCCGTATTCCTCTTGTGCCGAAATTTTCATAACTCGTTCTCAAACAAAGCCTTGGCGCGCTTAGTATAGATAAATAATCACAAACCATTACTTTTTTGTCAAGATTGTTTTGGAAGGATTTTTACCACGAATAACACGAATGACACGAATCACGAATAGGACGATTCTGGCTCTATCTTTCTATTATGCAAGCGGTCCGAAAACAGAAGGGCAGGTTGAAGGTATCAAGTAAAGAAAAATTCGTGCCATTCGTGTCATTCGTGGCTAAACTTCTTTCTTATCCTCACAGCCCGTTCGATCAGGTCTACGTTCTCGAGGATCTTGAGCCGCAGGTCGCGGTCTAGGGTTGGGTTGTCTGTGAGGAATTTGTTGACGGTGGCTAGTGCCGCGTCGCTGCGTTGGCCGCCGGTAAAGGCGGCGAGCCAGCCGTTGATGAAGAATATCTTTCGGTTGCGTTTGTGGTTGGGGAGCTCTTTTAGGGCTCGTTCGAGATAGGGAAGTGTTAGTGAGCTGTGGCGGATCGAGTTCCATGGGCCGAAGGCGGCTTCGATCCAGCTTTCGGAGATGTCTTTATTATTTGTGAAATCGTTCCAATACTTCGCTTTGTTCTCCACCGTCGCGATGCCCGCACGAGCGGCGTAGGCATATCGCTTGGCGTCGTCGGTGGTCTCGGTTTTCTCGAGATCTGCTAGTAGTTTCAATGCGTCCGGATCGCCGAGGATGATGAGCCGTTGGACAATGTCAAAGCGGTCTTTGGTGCGCAAACTAAGGCTGCCGCCCGTCGGCTGCTTGGCCTGTCCGAGCATCTGCTTGAGCACCTCGCGGCCTTTGGCGGTCGAGGCGTTGGCGACGAATGAGCGGTAGAACGTGATCCGCTGCCCGGCCGTCGGGGCGTTTTGGAGGCGGTCGAGGAGGACGGCTTCGAAGCGTGGGGCGATGGCGGTGCGGTCAGCGTCGGACAGATAGTAGTTCAACGCCGTTCCGACGCGGCCTAAGAGCGATTGGATGATGGTCTCGTCGGTTTCGCCGCAGTTCAGAGTGCAAGCTTTAGCTTGTGTCTTACGCGGCGAAGAGGACAAGCTAAAGCTTGCACTCTGAACGCCGAGCTGCTTGATCGCCAGCTCAACATACTCCTTCGGATCGAGCTCGCCTTCGCGGACGCTGTCCCATAGTGCTCCCCACATCATCGAACGCAGAAACGCGTCCTTTTCGTTCTGGATATTTTTCAGAATGTAATCGCGGCTCTTGTCGTCGAGCAGGAAGATGCCGTAGCCGTAGTCTTGGTAGTTTGGAAAAAAGAGTACGGGGGCATCGTCGGCAAGATCACACACCTTTTCGGAAAATCCCGGAGTCAAATATGTGATCTGATTCTTTTGGAAACCCGAGGGAAACCTCACCAATAGCCCGCCCCTCATCTTCCAGAAATCGTTGCGGTCAACCGGATCCTTTCCTAGAAAGGTGTATCCAAAACACCCAGAAGAACCGTAATAGTTGTTCATTCGAATGGTCTGAACGCCCGGCCTTTTCACCCATTTATCCGCCCATGCACTCAGGTTTTCATCTGATACTCCCTCAAATCCTTTCACCAGATCTTCCCAACCGGCGTTCCCAAACTCATGATTCTTCAAAAACACCCGAACAGCCGTCTGAAATTTATCCGGCCCGATATAAAACTCGGCCTGTTTCAAAAACGAAGGTGCTTTGCGGTAGACGATGTTGCCGTAGGCGGATTTTGCGGCGTTTAGGTTGGCGATCTCCTGGTAGATGGGCGTGGTGCCTTTGGTCGAATCGGTCAGGTAGGCGGCCTGTTTGTTGCGTTCGTAGAAGATCTTCCAGGCATTGTATTCGGGCATTACCTTTTCGAGCGTCTTGTACGCCATAAACTCGGCAAAGCCTTCCTTTAGCCACAGGTCGTCAAACCATTTCATCGTCACCGTGTCCCCAAACCACTGATGCGCCGCTTCGTGAAAGATAAGGTTGGCCCGCGAAATATGGTCGCTCTTGGTCGGCTCGGTCGGAAAGATGATCGACGCCTCCCGAAGAAAAGTCGCCCCCGCATGCTCCATCCCGCCAAACGGAAATTCGGGGATCAGAACGAGATCGTACTTCGGGAACGGGAATTTGTAGTCGAAATATTGCTCGAGAAACTTGATGCCTTCGCGGTTGAGGCGAAAGACCTCGGCAGCGTGGGGTTTGAACTTGGCGGCCTGGGATTTGCGGACGTAGACAGATGTAGCCGGATCGGAAGTCCTGTCAGTACCCGGAGCCGTAGCGACGGGGGCTTTGTTCGTGGACGGCAAGTCCCCGGTCGCTACTGCTCCCGGTACTGACACCCGTTCCCACGGCCCCGCCGCGAATGCGAAGACGTAGGTGCTGATGGGTTTGGTTTCGGCGAATTCGGCAACCTGCCAAGTTTTGCGTTCCTCTATTTGATGCAGCGAATCCGCGTAAATACCACCTTTTATAGATTGAGTGTTCGAGATCAAGCTTTGCCAACGACCCTGCACGAACTCACTCTTGATCGAGACCGTAAACCTCGCCTTCAGATCCGGTTGGTCAAACACCGGAAACGCCGTGCTGGCGTCGCTGGGGACGAAGAGCGAATAGATATATTCCGCCCCGTCCTCTTTATCAACATACCGCGTGATCGCCGACCCGCTGGTCAGTATCGGCGAAATGAAATCGAGCTTGATAACGTTCTCGCCCATGACAACGCCTTCGCGGAAGATGAGGTGTTCGTTGTGCTCATAGAAGTTCAGAGTGCGGGCTTCAGCCCGTTCTTCGCCAGCAAGGAACAAGCTGAAGCTTGCACTCTGAACGGGGGTGCCGTTGATCGAGACATTCGAGATCGTGGAGAGCGACTCGTGACCCCTTATTTTCCGCCAGTCGAGAATGATCTGCAGGTTCGTCACGCCGGAGGAACCGGCGTTTGCAGGCGAGGGCGCCTGCGTTCCCGGCGAAGACGTTCCCGGCGAGACGTTGACGCGTATCTCCATCGTGCCTTTTAGCATAGGAGACATCTTTTCGAGTGTGAGATTTAGCTTGTAGCGAACGTCCGAGTAGCGAGCGGCACGCCATTTGGCGAGTTCATGCGAAACGCCCGGCTCGATCGGCGGCGTTTGGGCCGCGATTCCGATGACGGAAAGTAAGAGTAGTAAGATCGTCCGCATAGCGCTTATCTTACCGCAGACCTTCGGAACTTTAGCCACGAATTACACGAATGTCACGAATCAAAACTGAAAAAATTCGTGCTATTCGTGGCTAAAACTCCTATTGCCTTTCCGATGGGAAGACCGGACGTGTTGCGTCGGGTTTGTCGGGGGAGGTGTGGCGGTGGGTGATCTTCCAGTCACGGCCTACGAGTTTGTATATCAGAGTCATGCGGCCGGAGGATGTTTCGAGTTTGCCGTCGAATTCCTGTGTTTGCTTCCACTTACAGCTAACGTAGGCGTTTGTTTTGCCAAGTATTTCGACGCGCTGGCCGGTGATCTCGAGCGTGACATTTGCGATCTTGGCGTAGGTGGCCTCGACGTTTGCCTTGACGTTGTCATAGCCGAGCGTCGCAGTGCCGTTGTTATTAAAGATCAAAAGCCGCTCGCTCTTGTCATACGCCGCCAACACCTTGTCAGCATCAACCTGCGTTATGCCCTCGACCAGCCGGTCAAACGCATCGCGAACACCCTTGCCAGCATCGGCAGGTTTGCCCACAGCGGCCTTCTGGCCGAAAGCGGAGATTGATATTGCGAACAGAATAAATGCGAAAAATATAGTGCTTTTCATTTCGATGACCTCTAACGAAAATCTTAGCTGTGAGGGGATTCAAAAGCAATTTTAAACGCAGAGACCGCAAAGAACGCAGAGACAAGAGAAAAATTGTCCCTCCTTTTCTCCGCGTTCTCCGCGATCTCTGCGTTGAATCCGTCTTCACCTAGTTTCGGCTCATAAATAGAGAGCGCACGAAATGGCATTGTGACGCGCCTTGCTCTGCACGATTTGGTTGGCGAAATATCTTGCAAGTGCCCAAAAGATGGCGTTTTACGGTCATTTTGACGTATTGCCGCTGAGGTACGCCGATTGCAATAAGACGGGCACAAGTTGAATTCTCCTCTTCAGCGAGACAAAGATCCGACTTCTTTTTGGAGGAAAACCTAATGCATACAGTGGCAAAAACGTTTTTGGCCGCATTGCTGGCGTTGTTTGGCAGCACGTCGATGTTTGCGGTCTCGTCGCCTCAGACCGTAAATCTACCCGGCGCGGCGAACTATAGTTTTGATGATGACGACGAGCCCGAGGTAAAGGCACGCGTCGCGCGTATCAGCTTTCTCTCGGGCGAGGCGAAGATAAAGCGAAACGGCCTCGAAGAATGGGAAAAGGCCGTGTTGAATCTGCCGCTCGTCGAGGGCGACGAGATCGCGACCGATAGCGGTTCGCGCGTCGAGATACAGTTCGACAAGAACAGCCATGCGCGGCTCGATGAGAATGCGTTTCTCAGGATAGTTTCTCTTAAGGACGAAGCGATCGCATTGAGCCTGAGCCTTGGAACGATGGCGGTTCGAGTGACCGCTTTCGATAAAGACAAGACGTCATTTGAGATCGACGCTCCTAAGACAACGCTCGCATTGCAACGATCTGGATCGTACCGCGTCGACGCCGGACGCGATGGCGACAGCGAGATCGTCGTAGCCGCTCGCGAAGGCGGCGAGGCTCGTGTGTATTCGGACAATGCCGGATTCACGTTGAAGAATAACCGTAGTGCTCGCATATTTATCGATGGCCCGAATGTCGGCGAGTGGGCGAGCGGTGACGCTTCGCGGCTCAATGACGATTTCGAAAGCTGGGTTGTGAAACGTGAACTCGACGTTCAGCAAAGCCTGAACACGGCCTATTACGACAAATATTACGACAACGATATCTACGGTGCCGACGACCTGAACACGCAAGGCGAGTGGCTCGACATCAGCGGTTATGGTCAGGTTTGGCGGCCTTACAGTTCGTCGATCAGCCGCTACAACGATTGGTCGCCCTACCGCTACGGTCAATGGCGTTGGATGCCGCCGTACGGCTGGATCTGGGTCAATGACGAGCCGTGGGGCTGGGCGACTTATCATCACGGGCGTTGGTTCGATCACGGCGGACACTGGTATTGGTCACCGTATTCGTACTACAGGCCGCGACGAAGCTGGTGGTTCCCGGCCCTGGTTGTGATCAATATTTTCGGCGGTAACACGTGTTGGTATCCTCTCTCATATCGTCACAGATGGCGAAATTACAACCCGCATCACGGAGGAGTTCGTAACCCGAAGGGTGGTATCCGCGACCCCCTTTATCTGGGTGGCCCTCGAAAGCAAGTTCCCTACGAAGTTGCTAATGTGCCGATCAAGGGTATTGTGTTCACGCCGACCGCGACATTCGGTACCAGTACTAAGCCGTACAAGAGCGCGACGCCGGAGCTGACAAAGTCGATCCTAAGCCGTAAGGAAATCGACCCAGTGCTCGATGTACTGCCCGAATACAAAGACGTGAGCAAACGGATCAGCCGCGAGATCGTGGCTGAAAAGCCACGGATTATCGACACGATGGTCGGAACCAAGATAGGTGCGGGCATTCGCAAGGCAGACAAGCCGATGGATGCAGAGCTTCGCGAGAAGACGGTTCTTGGCGGGCGGGCGCCGCGCACGGACGTTATCCAGACAACAGAACCGGCGAATCCGCGAAAGCCGGGTGTATTCGAGCGGCCGACTACAAAATCCGATGGCGGCAAAGTAGTATTTACGCCACGTGATTCGCCGCCGGCCGAGGTAAAACAACCGCCGAGGAAGGAATCGCCGGTCAGGGTCGAGCCGCCGAAGGAGCAGCCGCGATACACGCCTCCGCCGGTGAAGGAGACGCCGCGGTACACACCGCCGGTCAAGGAAACTCCGCGTTACGATCCGCCGCCGTCAAAACCGTCTCGCGTCGAACCGCAGCCGTCAAAGCCTTCGCGTGTAGAACCACCGCAGAAGTCGCCACCCGCTAAGGATAGCGGCGATGGCAAGAAGGTAAAACCGATCGACTAGACCAACGTAAAACGATAAGGCGAATTCACACAGGTAGATGGAATCATCTTAATCCGTGTCAATTCGCCTGATCTTTTTGCTTAGTCGATACGACCGCGCCAGACTATGGGATTTCGGCTTTGGTGAAAAACAGAAAAGATGAATACTCGATCGGATTCGAGGCGATAGATCACGCTGTATGGAAAGTCTCTGACCAGAACCCAACGCACCTCCGAGCCAAAAATTACGGGAAATGAAAGAGGTCTTTCTGCCGCCGCTTGAATCGCGGTGTTTACTGCGCGGACAAATCTGTCTCGCAATTCAATGCCAGCCCCAAGATACCATTCCGCGGCGTCGTCAAATTCCTCGCGAGCGGCATAACTGAGTATCGCCCGCATTTTCATCTGCGAGCCAATGCCTCATCTCTCACGGTTTCCCACGGAATACCTTCTTCCAGATTTTTCTCGTGATGATCGATCCGCCGTTGCAATTCTGCGGTCTGTTCAGGGGTGAGTTCGAACGCCTCGGGTGCGCCATCAATACTCTCCCAGATATCCTCGGCAAGCTTCCGTCGTTCGGTGACGGGCAATTTCAGGGCTTCTTCTAATAGGACGCTCATAGCCACAGAATATGCGATATCAACGCGACGCGCAATAGAAATGTCGCTCCTTATGTCAGGGAGACCGCCATCTTCCTCTTCCCCGCATATATCCTTGCCATTGAGCGGCAGTTGTCGAAGATTTTTGAGGTGACGGTTCCGGCGGTTGGTTCGTCTACTGTCGCGGCGGAGCGGGCGGCTTTTATAAGCCAGGCCTGGGCGACGGCGGCGTGGAGGTCGTAGGTTGGGGACCATTCTTCGTGGAGCGGAGCGAGCCCGGCGGCGTCTTCGAGAGCGGTGGCGGCGAGGATGTTTTCGAGTTCGGGCTCGGTGAGTGTCGGCTCGACGTCCCAGGCGGTTAGTTGTTTGATTTGTTCTAGATAAGTCATAGTATTTCGAGTTGCGAAGTTACGAAGTTGCAGAGTTGCGGAGTTAAGAGCAGGTTTCCCGGATTGGAACTTTGCAACTCTGGTACTCCGCAACTTCGGTAACTAGTTAGGATTTGCTGGCGATGAGCATTGCCAGACATGTTGGTCTTACGACTTTGGCGCCGTAGACGTGCAAGCCTTTTACCGCGTCGCCGAAGCGTTTTTCGGGTTTGTAGGTTTGGACGTCGACGATCTGTTCGACGTAGGCGGTGGCGATCGAGTGGCCGGCCATTATTTTATATTTTGTGCCGGTCGTGTTTGGGACGTTGTTCGATTTTAGGATCGAGAAGCCTGCGGCTTCGCCGACCTCGCCATTGCGAATGGCCGTGTCCGAACGCCTCGTCCCAGACTTGATGAACCGCTCATCTTTCAAAAGTAACCCGTGAAACCACGCCGGTATGACGACAAATCGTCCGTCGATCGGCGTGTTCGCCTCATCGAGCAGCACGCTGAGATCGACGAGGTATTCGTAGGCGTCGTCCTTGGTCGGGACCTTTGGCGTGCCGACCGAGCCGATCTTGTTGCCCGCGGGCACGACCGCCTCCATCGTCGCGGCGAGGAATGTGTCGGAGAGATCGCGCAGCTTCCAAGCGGATCGCCGCATTGCTTCGTCGAGCACGTTTACGTTCTGCTGTGCACGATCGACGCTGTCGACGTAAAAGTTAAAGTATTTCGACTGATCGATGAGCAGCGTCTGCTCTTCGTCGGTCAATGTCTCGGGGTCACCGATGTCGGTGTCCTTTGTATAGTCGTCGATCGTGACATCGCCGATGGACGCGATCTTTACCGTATTGCCGGATTTGCGGATCTCGCCCTCGTAGTCGCGATTACAAACGCCCGCCTGCCCGTAAACAAGCGCGCTGCCAAGGGCCGTGAGCAATCTCGAGGCCCAAACTGTGGGAATGAATTCTAGTGCCATAATTTTAGTGAATAGTTAACAGTGAATAGTGAATAGTGTTCTGAATTCTGAACTTTTCACTTTTAGTTTTTAGTTATTAGTTGGAGAGGACTCGCCTTACATCGGCCCAGTCCAGCTCAGCGATCTCCGCAGGTTTCATGCGACGTAGAGCTTCTTTGGTCAATCTTGGGGTGGCCGTTTGTCCGGCTCCGCCGTCGATCGACTGTGGAATGTGCGTCCCAAACTGCTCCGGGAACTTCGCCTTAAGCCCCGCGAGAAGCGCCGCGACGTTTGCCGGACGGCCTTCGCCGTCAAACTCGACCTCGCCCGCGACCACGTCCCAGAGCAACTCCGGCGAACGCGCACCGGCATTCTTAAGTTCCCCCGTCACCGAATCCCGCGCGTCCCTGAGACGTATCGCCGCCTTGAGATTCGCGTTCTCGGTCGCCAAGTCGGCTGAGTCAGAACCACCTGCGGTAGCGGGTGGTTGAACTTCGGTTGTCGACGTCCCAGAGTCCTGAGCCGCGTCATTCGTGGTCTGTTGTGTTAAACCACCCGTAGGCGCAGGTGGTTCTGACTGTATTGTTTTTGGTTTCATATTCTTCTCTGCGTCTCCGCGTCTCCGCGGTTGGACATTTGGTTTACATCGGCGACACCGTAACCGGCTTCGATGAGGGCCTGTTCTATGGGCAAGCCGAGTTGGCGTTTGAGGAGTAGGTTTTCCAGTCTCTCGCGTTCGGTCATGGGCGATGGGTCTTCCCAGTTGGTTAGGAGCTGCGTCCCAGGATTTCCTTCTATTCTCAGGGCAAATGACATCGCGTCGGCCCAGACTTGGCCGAAGGATTCCTGGCGGTCGCGGACCTTGGCGAGGAAGCGCGTCCCGGACTGTTTTAGAGATTCGCCGCTCGCGAATTCGCCTACTTGCTGTAGGAAATAATGCAACGGCGTCCCTGTGACCGAGGCAATATCGACGCGGAAACTGTCCTTGACCCGCAGGAATTGATCGAGCTGTGCCGCCTCAAAATCGCCAAACCGCGCGTCCTTGCCCGCGACCCACAGATTGTCGATGCCGTTCTTAAACGGCGAGATCGCCTTGCCTTCACCGTCGTAATCGACCTCGATCCCCGCGACCCAACGCTGTCGAAACGCTGAGTACTCCATCGCCACCAGCATATCGAGCACCGATTTGTTCAACCCGTCCTGCACCGGTATCGCCGCCTCAAGCTCCGATCGCCCGTACGTCCCAAGATCTGCGTTGTTGGCGAAATGGAAGACCGGGACAACTCCGTAAGGATTGTTCAGAGTGCAAGCTTCAGCTTGTTTCGCCGCGTCGCCGGAAGACACGCTAAAGCGTGCACTCTGAACAAACGGCTCGAACTCCTTCGCCTCGGGCAATGCTCCCTCGGACTTTTCCTTTGAGATATACCGCTCGATGCGATCTGGGTAGAGGAGATTAAGGCGAATGTGCTTGTCCGATGTCCGCCAGGCTTTGGCGGCGAAGGCGATACGTCCCAGGGAATCTTCGTCGTACGCGACGGAGATATTTGTCGCTCGGTTCGGGTAGAGACAGGCACGTCCCAGATCGTCCGGCCATACTATAAGGTATGCGTCGCCGGTTTTGAGCGCTTCTTTATGCACCTCACCCGCACGAGTGGCCATGCGGTTGCGATGCCAAACCCTGTGAGTTACCAAAGTTACGGAAGTTGCGAAGTTTTCAGAATTCTTTAACTCCGCAACTTCGGAACTCTGAACTCCGAAACTATTTATCCGCAGCTTATCTCGCACCGCGTCGCAGACGACGGGGCAGAGGTTTAACGCAAATTCGCGAAACAGCGTCCCAAAGGTGTTCTCAAATTTCTCGGTCGCAAATTTCAGGTCGTGTTCGCCGTTGTAATACCGCTCGGGGCGTTCGTATTTGATTGCCCGCATCCGCAGGTCGGCGAGGGCTTGTTCGATGTGGTTGTTCATATGTGTTGTGTGTAATAGTGCCCCGGTCGCTACAGCTCCCGGTACTGACATAGTTCGTTCGTGGAAAGGGAAGATCGTACGGATCGACGCCGTTTTTGGTGGGAATGGGAGTGTTGTTGGGAGGGCGACGCCGACCCGTAACGATCTTCGCTTTCCGCGCGTGTTGTTGTTATTTCAATACCGCGATCGCCGCGGCTCCAATTAGAATGTCGCCGAGGCGTCGCCATGCGCTTGGTTTTTTGGTTTTAAGAGCGTCGATGAGCTTGTCCTGAGTTGCAATCACGGTGTCGCGGGCCGCGATAGTCTCATTCTTGGCGTCGATCGCTTTGCGAAGCGCGTCCGACTCACTCTTTCGCGTTTCGTTTAGCTCAGTGAGGATCGCGGTTGTGCGTTTCTCGGTTTCGAGGCGTGACTTGAGCGAAGTATTCTCGCCATCGAGGGCTTCGATCAGCACACGGCTGGCTTTGAGTTCATCAACTGCAGCGGAGCACGCGGCGATAATGTCGGACCGCAGGCTAGCAGCCTGCGGTCCGACGCGATTACTCGCATCCACGACCGACTTCGGCGAGCTTTGCGCAGAGTTCGGCTTGGCCAACGTCGATTGCGCGTATGCGGCGAGTGCGTTCGACATTAGTACGAGCACGGACAGTGTCAGTATTGAGCTTTTCCAGTTCTTCATTTTGTTTCCTTGCAATGGTTTGGATCTCGGTGAGATTGCTTTCGAGATATTCGAGCTTCTGTTTGTAAGCGGCGGCCTCGATCTCACGGGCGGCGGCGATTTTGTCGGCGGTCTGAACGGCTTGTTTCGCGTCCCTGAGTTCGCGTTCAAGCTTGGCAAATTTGCGTGTCGTCCAGATCGAGCTGCCGATAAATGCGGCGATCGTGAGAGCCGCTAAGGCGATGCCGATGTAGAGTTTTGTTTGGTTTTGCATGTCTTTAATAGCGTTGAGCACACTCCCTACCGGTCGTGTTTCTGCCTCTTGTCCAGGTAAACCTGCACCAACACATCGACCGTTTTGCCGATCGTGAAAAATAGCAGTGGCAGCACGATGGCGGAGACGATGGTGACGAGTTCGCGGTATTCAATGGCGGCCAGGACCGAGGTCGTCGAGCTGAGCCATGCGATGAGGATGTTTTTTGTGTCGTTCATAAGTGTTGCAGAGGCCCGCACGGAGTAAGGGTATTTTGTGTTGGCTGAAATAAGGCCAATTTTTTATCGTGCGTAGAGGATGCAAACCCGTGCCCTTACTACGTGCGGGCTTCCGCAACGACCTGTTCGCGGATACGTCCCAGTACGAGTTGACGGTAAAGAAACAGGAGCATCAACGCGGCGGCGATGAGCGCAACGACGATCCAAACCTCGCGTGGCAATCCGGCGAAGAAACCGAATATCGCCCACAGTGCTTGGGTTATCGTCCCGATCACCGTCGTCCACAGCGATTTCGCACGGTCGGTGCGTGTGACAACGCCGGTGACAGCACCGTCGATGCGATCGAAACCGTTGGCAGCTGCGGTGAGAAAGTCAGCTGACGGCGGTGTATTTGGCAGTTCAACGCTGGGACGCTCTTTACCTGCGTTAAAGGTTCCATCTGTGTCTTGTTCGACCTCCCCAGTCGCTACTGCTCCCGGTACTGACACACCAAACAGCCTGACGCCGTGTACCAACACCGGCAGTTTTAGGTCCCAATTCCCGACGGCAATTTGATTGAGGAAGAATCGCGTGCGATATGTCGTCGAACGCAAACGCGCTATCGCCGTCAGCCACGCATGGCGGCGGCGGACGTATTCGGTTATCCACGCTTTCTCGTCGGATCGCCTCTCAGCAGCCTGCTGGTCAGATACACGCAGGCTGGCAGCCTGCGGTCCGACGCGACCCGCGATCCGTTCCCAGCTTCCGTGCACGACCGAGTCGTAAACGACGACGAGCGACAGCGGCATCAAAAATCCCATGCGTGAGCAGATATCGAGAGCAGGCCGCAGATATCGTGTCGAGGCGACGAAATGCTGTGCTTCCTTCATCTCGCGGGTCACGGCGGCGGCGATCAGGGCCTTTTTGAAACGGCTGTCCGAAGCAAGCGACTCAATGGCCGAAACGGAGCTGCGTTTTAACAAAGGCATCGCGGACGAGAGAATTTCACGGCCGATCTGCCCGCCTGCGTTCAGATATCTTTCGACCACTTCCCACAGCGAACCCGAGCGGTGCGTAAACTGCGCGATGCCGTACGAGACGCCGGCACCGTCATTGAGCACGACACACGCCGCGTAGCTGCCAAAGGCCCTGGAAGTCTCAAAGATGTTGACGATCGCGAGAGCTTTCAATTTGTCTTTTTCAGTAAAGGTCATTGGTATCTGTGTTTTTCATTTTCTTATTCGTGCTTTCGTGGCTCAAAATTTTTAGCCACGAATGCACGAATAAGTGAAGATTTCGATGCGTAATTCGGGTTAAATCCGCGTTCTGAAAATTGTGCTTGCGTTCACACTATTCGTTGTGTATTATCAAATAACCGGACGAAAAGGGTGAGCCGTTTATAAATGAGATTTCCCTCGCCGCTTACATGTCGTCCGGCCATGAACTGAGACTAGCAAAGCTCATGAAAAATTGGAATAACGATCCGCCGATAACGTCGTATAATGCCTATAACGCGGCAATCCGCCGTTATCGCCGCTATCGCCGTTACGGTGGAACGTGCCACATCCCTAACCCGCATCCGCATCTGCTACGGGCGCCTGAAAATCTAACACTATTACCACTCAACATATATGAATACCACGCAACGCTTATTAGATTTACGTCCGCGTACAAAGCTGCGCCTCTCTGAGGTTGAACGCCTCATCCGCATCCACCGCATCGTCATCCCGCCGCTCTCGACACGACGTTTGAGAGAGATGTGCGAGGCCGGCACATTCCAGACCGCCACCCGAACGGGCCGCCAGTGGCTCGTCTATGAAGATTCCTTTCTAGATTGGGTCAAACGGCTCGACGAGGGATAGCTAGTCGATCTGGCAGGTAATTTCGCCCGCGCCCGAGGCGACGGCGTGCGTGAAAGATTACGGGCGCCCGATGACGGGCGCCGAGTGGCGCCAAAAAGTTCGCCGTAAAGGGTTAAATTTCGTTGACATTGAACTTATTTCGTGTCTATACTTGCTCCGTTCGTAATACTCGGAAAATTTTGAGCCTTTGAGACGTACCCATGTGCGAAGCATCGGTCTTTCGTTTACACATAAGCGAAAGCACCTTTTACACTTCTACGCGTGCCGTTTTCCGAAGTGGAATATCTATCAATTGTCAGGAGCCTTGAAACCGAAATGAAAAATACCATCGGATCGATCGTAAACATAACCCGTAAAAATATCCTTCTCCTCGGCATCGTGCTGAGCTTGGTTGGCTTTGGACTTGTGGCTTTCAAAGCCGAGGCGCAGGAGCAGCCACCCCTAGCCGGGCGCGATTATGTGCAGACGGGGATGCAGGGCCCGATAGATCCACCTGACGGGTCGATGGCACCCGTCCCCGGCAGTCTCTGGTACAACGGAGACTTTAATGGCGTTAATTCACTGGCGAACGAGCTGAATACTGCGGTTTCGAATGCTCACGTTTTTGTTGACTTTACGGTCCCTGCCGGACCGGGCTGGAATGTGACTGGATTATATTCGCGAAACGACATGGACGTCCTTGGCGTTACTCAGGCGAGCTATGAGATTCGCAGCGGCGTCTCGACCGGCAATGCGGGGACTTTGCTCTTTAGCGGTTCCGCTGTGCCTGCTACCCAAACCGCGACCGGTGTTCCGACCTTTTCGGGCAGGTTTGAATATACGATACAGGTAAGCGGGTTAAGCATCTACCTGGCGCCGGGCAACTATCACATGAATGTTGCGCCGATCGGCACCGGAGTCGGACGCTCCTTTATGACGGCGACCAGCGGTGCAAATGCGGTCGGCACCCCGCCGGGAAACAATGCCAACGAGTTTTTCCGAAGCACCAATTTTGGCGGCTTCAATTACGCCCTGACGGCGACCGTCCTTCCCCCGAACACGGACTTCTCCTCAGGCGTCATCGGCACTGTCGCTGCAGGTGGTTTGGTGGGCTATGTAGATAGCTCTGGTTATGGCTCAGGGCCTGGTGTCGCGATGTATATTACGGCGGCGGGGTTCACTCCGGTCGCGCTTACCGAGGCCCAACTTGGTTCGTATCCACTTTCCACCCTTTCGGCTCTTATCGTCGCTCCGGGATTTGCTCGGTCGGGCACGTTGATGGCTAATTGGCCGACCGTAGAGAGCTTTGTAAACTCCGGGGGGCGGCTGATCGTCCATGATCAGAGCCCCAATTTGAACAACGCTCCGGCGACAGATGTAGTTCCCGGTCTCCCCGGTGTGGTCTTCTCAGGCTCCAGCAATATTAATTTGGATGTAACCTCACCTGCTCATCCTATCGTGGTCGGCCCGTTCGGCGCGGTCAACAACACAACTCTCAACGGCGGTAGTTCGGCGTCACATGGGTTTGTGAGTGCGGCCACTCTGCCGGTCGGTCCGGCCGTCGTTCTCAATCAGGACGGAGCAACGAATAATGCCGTGACCATTGACTACACATTCGGAGCTGGCCGGGTTATCTATTCGACCATTCCAGCCGAGTGCTATGTCATCGGCGCCACTTGCCAAAATATCCTTCCGTTCGCGACGAACATGCAGAACATTTACCTTCGGAATGAACTGGCTTACGTCGCCGCCTGCACACCGACATATGTGGGGAGTTATCAGGTCAACCAGGGTCCATTTTGGGGGACGAATCCACCGGTCTATTCCGCCCAACAGGCGGCGGCTCTAGTTTTTGGGGGTTCGCCAACCGATTATTTCATATCGACAAACTCCAATACCGTCAATCCCGCAACAATAACCCACACGGGCTGGTATGACGGATGGGGTGAGCACGCCGGAACGCAGTACGCGGAATCGTACAGTCTCGACGTACCACCAGTTGGATATGCTA
>JANPDK010000078.1:0-12551 GCA_031431415.1 Acidobacteriota bacterium
GTTTTTAGAATGACTGAAAACAACCTTTTAAGTCTAATAATTTTCGCCCCGCTGGTCGGTGCCGTGATCAACTGGCTCGTCGGCGGGAAGCTGAAGAATGAGGCGTTTAGCTCTCTTGTAGCGTGCGGTTCGATCCTCGGGTCGACGATCGTCGCATTTTACATCGCTTTCGTTGCGGGCGGTGGTGCGTTGTTTATCGACAAACCGGTTCTCGATCATATCTGGACGTGGATACAGGTCGGTAATTTCCGTGCCGATTTCGGCCTCGGAATGGACCGTCTGAGCGGTATTTACGCTTGTTTTATTACTTTCGTCGGACTTCTAATCCACATTTTTGCGACCGGCTATATGCATGGGGACAAAGGGTTCTATCGCTTTTTTGCGTACCTGAATCTCTTTATGTTCGCGATGCTGACGCTTATTTTGGCAGATAATTACCTGCTGATGTTCGTCGGCTGGGAAGGCGTGGGGCTTTGCTCCTACCTGCTCATCGGCTATTACATTAAGAAGGACGAGGCTCGAAAGGCTGCGAAAAAAGCCTTCGTAATGAACCGCATCGGCGACTGGGGCGTACTGATCGGTATCTTTCTCGTATTTACGCTGACGGGTTCAATCTCGTTCTTTGACAAAGTGGTGGACGGACAGCCGGTGCAGAGCGTCTTTACGTTTGTGCTGGCAAATATGTCGGCTGACCCGTTCACGTGGGGAGCGATCGTAGCAGGCGGCCTGACATCGGTTGGCGTTCTGCTCTTTATCGGTGCGACCGGTAAATCGGCTCAAATACCGCTTCTGACATGGCTTCCGGACGCGATGGCCGGGCCGACTCCGGTTTCGGCTCTGATCCACGCAGCGACGATGGTCACGGCAGGTGTTTATCTCGTTGTGAGGTCTAATGCCATCTATCAGATGTCACCGACGGCTATGTGGATCATTGCTATTATTGGCGCTGCGACTGCGATATTTGCCGCCTCGATCGCCATCGCGCAAAACGATATTAAAAAGGTTCTCGCCTATTCGACCGTGTCGCAGCTCGGATTTATGTTCCTCGCGGCTGGCGTCGGTGCGTTTACCGTAGCGATCTTTCACGTGATGACGCACGCGTTCTTCAAGGCGCTTCTGTTCCTCGGCTCAGGTTCTGTAATACACGGAATGCACCATGAGCAGGACATGCGAAAGATGGGCAACCTGAAAAAGCACATGCCCATTACGTTCATCACGATGGTGATGGGCTGGCTCGCGATCTGCGGTATCCCGATCTGGGCAGGATTTTTCTCGAAGGACGAGATCCTTTATAAGACATTCGCCGCCGATAAGTATTTCCCGTCGGGAGCCTTCCTCGGCGAGGAGTTTCTTTACGGCGTTGCCCTATTGACCGCTGTCTTGACGGCGGTTTATATGACCCGAATGATGGTCATGACCTTCTGGGGCAAAGAGCGTTGGTCAGAACCATCTGCGGTAGCGGATGGTTTAAGTCACGCTCCCGAAAATGCCGTGGTACATCACGACGTTCAACCACCCGCTACCGCAGGTGGTTCTGACTCGGACGACGACGAGGATGAGCATCATCACATCCCGCACGACTTCAAACCGCATGAATCGCCATGGGTGATGACCGTGCCACTGATCATTTTGGCATTTCTCTCGACCGTAGGCGGCCTTGTTGGCGTACCTTACGCGATGAGTTCGCTGGTTGGCATTAAAGATGCAAATACCTTTGAGTATGTCCTCGAACCGGTGATCGCCGAAACAGAAATGCCGACGGCAGTCGCAGCTCGCGAAGCGGCAAAGTCGCACGCTCCTGAAGTCGTTCAGAAGGAAAGACTTCTCGCTGGGCTTTCGGTCGTTATGGCCGCGATCGGCATCGCCATCGGCTTCGGGCTATTCCTCAAAACGCCGCTGCGAAAAATGCCGAAGATCCTTGAGCAAAAATGGCGGCTTGATGAGTTTTACAATGGCTACATCGTCGATCCGATCACACGTTTTTCGACCAAGAGCCTCTGGAAAGGCTTCGACGTCGGCTTTATCGACGGCATCGTCAATGGCATCGGCGGTTTTGTAATGGAAGCGGGCAACGCAGTTCGCGGCCTACAGGTCGGCTACGTCCGCAGCTACGCCGCGATCATCCTGCTCGGTGCGTTAGCCGTGCTTGGGTATTTTATTTATTACGGGTTGAAATTGGTTGGATAAAGCGGTTTTTGGTATTTGGCCTTTGGTTTTGGCAAAAACCAAAAACCTAAGACCAAAAGCCAACATCTAAAATGGACTTTTTGAACGACAACCTTCTTACGATACTGATCCTGCTACCCGTCGTCGGTGCGGTGCTCACGCTCGTGCATCAGGCGTTTTGGAAGCAGGAAAGCCAGCTTAAATGGGTGACGCTGGGCTTTACTGTGCTCAATTTTGTGGTCTCGCTGGCACTGTTCTCGAAATCGGCGGTGGCAGGGGCGAGCGGATTCTTCTTTGAGAAGAACGTGCCGTGGATCAATGCGATCGGGACGAATTACCACATCGGCGTCGACGGGCTGAGCTTTTGGTTAGTGATATTGACGACCTTTATCATGCCGATCGCGGTGCTATCGACGTGGCACGCGGTCGAGAAAAAGGCCACGGCGTTTTACGTCTTTTTGCTGCTCCTCGAGTCGGCGATGATCGGCGTATTTGTATCCTTGGACCTGCTCGTCTTTTACCTGTTCTTCGAGGCCTCGCTCATCCCGATGTTTTTCCTCATCGGAGTATGGGGCGGTGAGAATCGCATTTACGCGGCGGTCAAATTCTTTATCTTTACGGCACTCGGCAGTTTGCTGATGCTGGTCGCGATCATCGGGCTGTATTTCATTTACGCCGATCAGACGGGCCTTGGCGGTTCGTTCGATTTCGTCGCGATATTGAATGCGATGAAGGCCGGCAACTTGATCCTGCCTGCTCAAACGGGAATGCTGTTGTTTGCCGCATTTGCCATTGCATTTGCTATCAAAGTACCGCTGTTCCCGTTCCACACATGGCTGCCCGACGCTCATACCGAAGCGCCGACTGCAGGCTCTGTAATTCTTGCCGCTGTATTGCTGAAGATGGGAACGTACGGCCTGATGCGGTTCAACTTTGCGTTGTTCCCTGACCAGAGCCGCGAGACTGCCTGGATATTTATCACGCTCGCGATCATCGGCATCATTTACGGCGCTCTCGTCGCGATGGTACAGCCTGACGTAAAACGCCTCGTCGCCTATTCGTCAGTCGCCCACATGGGTTTCGTCATTCTCGGAATGTTCTCGTTTACCGAAATGGGAATGCAGGGTGCGGTCTATCAGATGCTCAATCACGGCGTCTCGACCGGAGCGTTGTTCCTGCTCGTCGGCTTTATCTACGAACGCCGGCACACGCGGCAGATCAAGGATTTTGGCGGCCTCGCGAACGTCATGCCGCTCTATGCGACCCTGTTTATCTTCACCGTCCTTTCATCGGTCGGGTTGCCGTTCCTGAATGGTTTCGTCGGTGAATTCCTGATCATGGTCGGCATGTTCCAGTCGCAGGTACTCAGCGTGACATCGACCGTCAATTGGAACTACGTTGTTACGATGATCGCCGGAACCGGAGTGATATTCGCGGCAGTGTATTTGCTTTGGATGGTCCAACGAGTTTTCTTTGGCAAGGTCACCAGCGAAAAGAACCGTTCGCTCGCCGACCTCAATTGGCGTGAGATCGGCCTGTTAGCACCGCTGCTTTTCCTGATGATCTACATGGGCGTCTATCCGAAGCCGTTCCTTGACAAGACCGAGAGCGTTGTCAAAGGTTTGCAGGAACGCGTGATGCACCAGGCGGGCGGAACTATCGAAAAAACTGAGTTAAAGCCGGTATCGGCCGACGCCGAACACAAGTAATGAATATGTTTCTCTTTGCAGAGCTGACAGTTCCCGACCCGAATGTTTCGGTCATTCTCCCTGAGATGATCGTCGCAGTGGCGGGTGTCATCGTGATGCTTTACGACAGTTTCTTTCCGAAGCAGCGTGCCGTTTCGGGTGCGATCGCGATGATTGGGCTTGTTCTCTCGGGCATTGTTCTCGCGACGATGTGGGGCGGCAATTACCCGGCGACCTCGTGGAACGGCATGATCGCCCACGACAATCTGCGGCTTAGCTTTTCGTTTGTATTCCTGTTTGTCTCAGCGATGACCGTTCTGATCTCGACCGTTTGGGTCGAGCGTGAGAATGTTCCTGCGGGCGAATATCACGCACTTTTGCTCTTCGCCACTTTCGGCATGATGATGATGTCGGCGGGAAATGACTTGGTCATCATCTTCCTCGGCCTCGAAACGCTCTCGATCGCAACCTACGTAATGGCTGGCCTCAGGCGCGGCGATCTCAAATCGAATGAATCCTCGATGAAGTATTTCATCCTCGGCTCGTTCGCGTCGGCATTCTTGCTGTACGGAATGGCGTTGATATATGGAGCTACCGGTTCGACGAATCTGACCGAGATCGCTGGCAAGATTGCGGCACCGAATTTCCCTGTCAACTTCCCCGCCCTTTTGCTTGCGGGCGGTGCGATGATGGTCATAGGATTTGGGTTCAAGATCGCGATGGCGCCGTTTCATATCTGGACGCCAGACGTTTACGAAGGTGCTCCGACGCCGGTCACGGCATTTATGGCGGCCGGGCCCAAGGCGGCTGCGTTTGCTTCATTCCTGCGTGTATTCGTTCTTGGACTTCCGCTAGTCGCGGGTGTTCAGGCATCCGGCTATTTGCACGAATCGTGGACGACCGCGCTCGCCGTCATGGCGATGGTTACCATCATCGTCGGCAATGTTGCAGCGATCATGCAGGACAACGTCAAGCGAATGCTCGCCTATTCGTCGATCGCTCACGCGGGCTACGCTCTCGTCGGCTTTATCGGCGCGGGAATGGCTAAGACCGATCAGGCACGCGACGAAGCGATCGCGTCGGTCGCATTCTACATGCTGACCTACGCCGTGACGAATATGGGAGCTTTTGCCATCGTTACGCTGCTGTCGCAAAAGAACGACCGTCGCACGCAGTTCGAAGATTACAATGGCATCGGCTTCAAATCACCGGTATTGGCATTTTCGCTGTCGCTCTTCATGCTCTCGCTGCTTGGCTTGCCGCTCACGGCAGGCTTTATGGGCAAAATACTTGTCTTTAGCTCGGCCCTTGGTTCGGCGAATGCACTCGTGACATCTCTCGTGGTCGTCGCGGTGATCGGCTCCGCCATCTCGGCGTATTATTACCTGCGATTGATCGTCGTAATGTTCTTCCGCGAACGCACGACCGAATGGATCGCACCGAAAATAACAACAGCCATCGGTGCGGTGCTCGTGATCGCCGTTATCGGTGTGTTCTACCTCGGCTTGTTTAGCGACGGACTCATCCAACGTTTTTCACGTCCCGGAGCTGCGGCGATTGTTCGAGCCGAAAAATAATCTCACCACCAAAATGGATATCGCCGCCGAAATTTGCGCGTCTATGGCCGAAGATTGGCTTGCCACGATCTATGAAAAGAAGATCCGCTCGCAGCGAACACGTTCGTACACGCTAAACATCCCAAAACGTGAAAACCGTGCTGACATACAGTACACGCTGCTCGGCATTGAGCTTAAAGTCGGCCGCAAACGCTTCGCTTGCCCTGACCTCGCGACCGCCAGATATCTGCGCGTCTTCGCCCGGCTCGGATGTAACGAGTTTGCCGTGCCCTACGACATTACAAGAATTTCTCCGGCCGCCGACGAGATCGAAACGTCCTGGCAGCGATCACTCGTACTGCTCGAAAAGCTCGCTGGCGCCGATGTGACCGCTCGCACATCTCTCATTAAGACGATCCGCAACGAGATCGTAAAGATCGGCCCCGGCGATGCGATGCCGTTATTTGACCGCGAGACGAAACAGCGGAAATAGTCCATGCCTTATTACGACGATGACGGAAACGAACTCGACCCGACGGCAATCCCGATGCCGCAGATGTGCGCGATGTGCGAAAAGCGTGACGATGCTCACGAAGAGATTCTCTGCAATCTCAACCGCCTCGATCAGAAGAACGAGCCTGTCTTTAAATGCTACGCGTTCGTCAGCCTTTACGGTTCGCTCATAGATGATATAATCGTAATCGAATAATGCGTCTTTGGGCGCCGGCGTAACTTCTATTTAAGACATCTATGTTCGACGCAGTTTTAAAAGTAGCTGAACCGGAAAATTTGCCGTTTCCATACAACAAGAGCACGTACTGCCGGTACGAGCCGATCGAAAAGGGCATCGACTATGCCAAGGTCCTGATCGTAAACGATTTATTGCGCTACGATTCCGACATCTCCGATCTCGCACGTAAAGATTGGGAAGGAACGACCAAGGCAAAGCTCGAATTCGAGCGAAAGGTCTCGGGAATGGCATGCAATAATATTGCGAAGAATGTCCTGCGGCTAGTCAAAAATCCAAAGACGATAACCGTTCACCTCTCAGAGGTAGCGGCGGCAGTCGAACAGTTTCAACCCGATGCAATCGTGATGAGCGGCACGTTTGCCGACTTTGATTACTACAATCACGAACACATCGCGTCGATCACAAAGTTTCTCAAGACAAATAAGATACCTGTTCTCGCTATCTGCGGAGCACACCAGCTCGTTGCATTGGCTTTCGGTGCGGAGCTCAAAACTCTCGACGATCTTGATCTCGCTGAGAAGCGCACCGGCCGCATCGTCGAATATCAATATCGTTTCATAAAGATCGTCGATAAGAGCGATCCCATCTTCGACGGCATTGATAACGACCGCTCGGGAATTTGGCAGGACTACACTACGCAGGACGACATCCTGCGAGTCTGGCAAAACCACGGCGTTCAGGTCGTCGGCGTGCCCGCGGGGTTCAAGCTGCTCGCGACCTCGTACCTCTGCAAAAACCAAATGATGGTCAAGCGTGCCGACGGTCAGCTCATCTACTGCGTCCAATTCCACCTGGAAAAGTCATTCGAAGATTGGAACAAGAATCCGACCCGTTGGGAACACCAAAACGAAAGCCGCGACGGACGCATCTTGTTTGAAAATTTTCTGCGCCTTTCGTTGCAACATTTTCCCGAAAAGTAACCTACACTTCCGTACCCATTCCGTGTTAAATTAGCTTCGATTCCTGCTGTTCGTGGAGAAGTGAATGCTTTTTGTAAGAAAGGCTGCGCACAACCGACTTCGGGTGTCTCTGAAATACTTTTGGATTTGAGACATTACCTAGTTGGAATCAATATTTGCGGGTTCCCTATTCGACCAAAGGAGAAAACAATGAAAAAACTAATCACCGTATCATTTCTGTCGCTACTATTCTTAGCCTACCTTCCACAAGACGCGTCGGCACAGACTCGTATCCGCTTTGCTCGCGGCCGAACCTCTGCATCGGTTTCATCGACGATATATGGAAATTCACAGCGAAAGTATATTTTGGCGGCGAGGGCCGGCCAATATCTTTCGGCTACCGTAAGCTCGCGCAACGGCTGCGTCGTTCTCGGCAACCAAGCGACCAGCTCCAGCTACACGACCGATCAGGGCGATAACTGGATAGACCTATTTAACAATTGCGGATCGACGACGAGTTTCACCCTGACGGTATCGATCAGATAACGAGGATACGGAGATCGGTCAATGCGTTATCTGCATTGACCATCGCCAACTGGCTTTACGGGCTACTCTCTCGGGAACTGTCTTCCGGTACAACCGTTGAATCGGTTTAGGACAGTGAGTAATCTTCGGACATTTCCGACGCGCGAAGCCGCCGAGGAGCATCCGTACGAGGTCCAAGGTTTCAAGCGTCACTGACCTGCTTTTAGGCCGGTCACGAGCATCGCATCGTGTTTCCAGTCGCCTTTAACGATCGCAAATGTGACCCCATCTGGGGATATAGCGAAACTTCGCTCGGTCAATTTAACGTCATTATACTCCGCGACTTTTGTCAGCGTCTCCTCCTCGTCAAAACGCTGCAGCCACACAGCGTTGTCGCGCAACTCATTATTCACGAGAACGTATGCGACACCGCTGCCGTCCGGGAGCCATGCGGCGCCACGAAAAACTCCTATCTGATCCTGCATCTTGAATTTTCTCACAAGCTTGCCATCCGATCGCGAAAAAACACATAAGTACTTAATGCCGTCGATATACTCCGCATAAGCTACGTTTGAAGTATCCGGAGAGAAAGCGGCCCAGCTCTTTCGAACAGCCAATATCTCTTTCTCGTCGTCGGTGCTCGTGGAAACCGCCCAAAGCGTCTTCTCAGTACCGTGAACAAAATACAACCATTCGCCGTCGGGTGATATCGCCCTCGGCCAGCCGCCCGATCGCGTCAATTGGATCGGTTCGCTGCCGTCGATACTCATACGCCAGATCTGGGCCGCACCACTGCGGTTAGAGACGAAGAATATGGTCCTGTTATCTGCTGAGATGATTGGGAGCCTGTCATCCGCCGGATTATCAGTCAATTGCAGCTCGTTCTCGCCAGCCGGCGATATCGACCAAATATCATCGTTCCCTGACTGTGAAGACGTGAAATAGATCGTTCCGTCGGGCCCGAAACTCACGCTAGTGGCTCTGGCGAGTACCTGCGGCTCACTACTCTCTCCAAAGCGCGACAATGAAAGGAAAAACTCCTCCTTGACCATGGTTGTGATCAGCTTCGAGGCTGACTTGTCGAGGCTCAACTCACTGTAAGATATGGTCTCAGGGCTGAGCGGTTGTGTGTGACCGGTCCTCGCCGAGACATGCCAAATGCGGCCGTTCTTATTAGGCCTTCGAAAGGCCGTGATCAAGGTCCCACTCTGGTCAGGCAGCCATTGCACTCCGCCGATGTAGAAGAACTTTTCAGTCGTTAGATCGCGCGTTTCGTTGGTGGCTAGGTCGATCGTCATTAGGCCAAACTCATTAGCGGCATTCTCGGATTGTCCGGTAGCGTAGGCCAGAAGTTTACCATCGGGTGAAAAGTCCATCGCGGTAATCAAGAATGGACGAGACCGGCTGAACAGCTTCTTCTGGTTCCCTCCGTCCCCAGAGTCTGCGATCCAGAGAGAGCAATAATCGTCGTCCGCCCCGGCACACCGCACAAACGATACTTGCGAGCCATCAGGGGAGATCGAGAATGATCCTTCAAGGGTCTCGATTATTCTCTGTAGGGGTCCTCCGAGCACCGACATACGAAAAAGGCCCGAGGTCCCGACACCCGAGGCAACACGCGGCCGCCTGACAAAGTAAACATCCCTGCCATCGGGCGAAAACCCAACGCCAAAATAGATGTAGTCGTCAGCGGGGATGATTGCGACATCGCTTCCTGTTTCAAGATTGCGAAGCCAAACGCTTTGCTTGTTATTCGAGCCTACGCTGGTAAATACTGCTCTATTCCCGTCCGGTGAAATCGCAGCATCGTGGATTCGGCCCGTGCTCGAGATTCCCTCCGATGCGTAGGAAGCAGATAATATCGGAATTGCCGGGTTTGACCGTGCATTTTTCGTCAACCAACCGCCGATGAGGAGGAGCAGTCCAATGAGTATGGACCCTACCATGATCGGGCGGAAATACTTTGTACTGCCGTTCCTGCGGGGAACCGGTCGACCCGACCCACCCGCATCGGAAGTCTCCGGGGCGACGATTTGTTTTTCGCTGACAATCCTGACCTCTGGCGTAAAGCGAAACCCGTGTTTCTTGACGGTTTCGATATACAAGGGCCCGCCTTTTTTCTCACCGAGGGATCGTCTGACGGCATGAATGCACTTGTTAAGATTGTTTTCCTCGACGATGGCGTCCGCCCATATTTGATCGATCAGATCATCTTTGTGAACCAAATGTCCCGACTTCTTCACCAGCACGCAGAGCGTTTCAAACGCCTTTGCCGTCAGAACAACGCGTTCACCCGTCTCGCGCAGCAACAGGTGCTCCGTTATGTTCAGCCGGAACCCATCAAACTCGTAAATCTTCGCTCGCGCTTCGGGCATATTTTGCAAGGCTTTCTTAAAAAACAATAGCCGAAACCCTTTTGGAAGAAAAAAAGAATAAAGATTTCATCCAAATCGAAAGATTTCGAACTGGCCATCTCGTAACCTTAACGCTCAGAGAAATTTTGTAGAGCAAGGTTTCGACAGCAGTTTACCACTTCACAGGAGAAAAACAATGAAAATCATTCGCTGCCTCGCGCCGCCGGTCAAAAAGACTTGCACAGTTATCCGGAAGGTGCTTTTGCCACTCTTGCTCATCATCGTCGTGTCGGAGACTCACCGCGCAGCCGCTCCGGATCTGAACATCTGGAGCAGCAACGGGCCGAATGCAGAGGTTGCGATTGTCGTCGTTGACCCAAGTGATCCAAGGATCCTATATGCGGGTGGCCAAGGCGGTGTGTTCAAGAGCACAGACAACGGCGCAAACTGGAGTGTGTCCAATCAAGGCCTCAGTAACTCTTGGGTGAGAAGCCTCGTAATTGATCCAGGCAACCCAAATACACTCTATGCCGGAACCTCAATCGGAGCGTTTAAGAGCACGAACGGCGGTGCGAATTGGGTTAATTCACTTGCCGGTTTCTATGTTTTGTTATCGGTTGCTGCCGGCAATCCAAGCATCGTCTATGCCGCGACTCACCAGGGCATATTTATAACAACAGATAGCGGTCAGACCTGGAATGCGAGATCATGTCCCGATGATCCCAATGCCGTAAATTTACTCGTTGCTGACCCGCAAAATCCAAACATCGTTTACATTGCTTTTGATTTCTATAAAGACTTTTTTTCTGAACTGTTCAAGAGTATCGATGGAGGCGCATCCTGGAGGAGATTGGAGTATACAAACACTGGGGGACTCATAACTCATTCTCTGAAGATCGATCCGGTCAATCCGAATATTATCTACGCCGCGACCTACCTCGGTGTGTACAAAAGCTCGGACGGCGGTATGAGCTGGAATTTGCGCGGATCCCCGGGCCCCAATGGAGCGGGGGCGTTGGTGTTGGATCCTAATAATCGCGGAACGGTTTATGCGAGTGGCATTTATGAAAACATAGGTGTCCATAAAAGCACGGATGGCGGTACGACCTGGACCGCTTTTAACAACGGTTTGACCAATCTAAACGTCAATGATTTGGCGTTTGACCGCTCAGGTACACATCTGCACGCGGCGACTTCGACGGGCGTATTTCGCGTACGAGTCCGAGACGAATCTAGCTTTGTGTCGATCAGCGGACGTGTGATGTCACCCGACGGACGCGGTCTTGGCAACGTGATGGTCGCGCTTATCGACGGGCCCGGCTTGATCAGGACAGCAACGACAAGCTCATTTGGGTATTATACGTTTGCTGATGTTAGAACCGGTGAATCGTACCTGCTGCGGGTCGCATCGAGACGCTACCGGTTTACGCCGCTAGAGATCATTAACGCAAATGAAAACATCGTGGACGCTAACTTTGTTGGGCTTGAATGAAAAGTTGGTTGATCGGAGCAGGTCAGGCAAAACAATCTTCAGGCACATTTTCCAAGGTATTTACCATCAGCATGTCGACCACGGCATTGAAGTCATGGCCTGATTCTTCGTAAACGCGAAGTTGTTCATCGGCGGACGTGCCACGTTCCAGGATCGTGTGAATATGTTCGATCTCCTTGCGCGAGCCGAGAGGGTCGACGACGTCGTTAACAAAATCAAGCAGTTCGCGAATGAGGTCTCTTGCCGGGACCTCCTTTTGTTTGCCGAGATCGAGCATCATACCGTCAAGGCCGTATCGGATCGCACGCCATTTATTCTCTAGGATCAGGCGGCGATGGTAGATGCGGAAGCCGATGTTGCCCTCATTCAGGACCATTAGTTTCGCGACGATAGCCTGAAACAGCGCAGCGATCGCGATCGTGTCATCGACGCGGGTTGGGATGTCGCAGATGCGAAATTCGAGCGTTGGAAACAAGTGATGCGGACGCACATCCCACCATATCTTCGAACCGTTTTGGATGCAGTTCATCTTGACCAGCAGATCAACGTAGGCTTGGAATTGCTGATACGACTCAAACGTATCGGGGATCTCAGTTCGCGGAAACTTCTTAAATACTTCTGAACGATACGATTTAAGTCCGGTATTGAATCCCAGCCAAAAAGGCGAAGAGGTTGTGAGTGCCAAGATATGCGGCAAGAAATATCTCGCCGCGTTCATTACCTGAATACGTTTCTCGATATCCGGAATTCCGACGTGAACATGCAGTCCGAAGATCAGAAGGCTGCGGGCGACCATCTGAAGCTCATCCACGAGAAGCTTATATCGGTCGCCGTCATAGATTTCCTGCTCCGACCATTTCGAAAATGGATGCGTAGACGCTGCGACGATCGCCATTCCCTTTTTGCGCGCCAAGCCGGAGATGATGCATCGCAGCTTTGAGAGGTCTTCGCGTGCCTCCTGAATGTTTGCGCACACGCCAGTACCGACCTCGATCATTGACTGGATCATCTCAGGCTTGATCTTCTCGCCGAGCAGCATTTTCCCTTCTTCCAATATTTCGGAAACGTGCGACTTTAGCTCACGCGTTTCCGGATCGACGATCTGAAATTCTTCTTCGAT
>JANPDK010000079.1:0-59334 GCA_031431415.1 Acidobacteriota bacterium
TGTTTAGAAGTCACGTTAATTTAGGAGAAATTAGTTTTTGATGTCAGAAGAAGCAGTACAGACCGCACCAGAGCCAAGCGAGGAAGCAGCCGGGCATGATGAAATGCATTACCAGGCTGTCGAGAAAGAAGGCACGGTGACGGCTATCTGGGAAATGCAGGGCAACAAGCACCTGCGCACCATCGACCCGCGTTCGAATGAGGGCAAGCAGATCCTCGCACTTTTCGAAACTGCAGGGTAACGACGGAGCACGGACGCCCTCGTCCGTTCTTCAGCGATGAAAATACACGAAGGCTCGCGAATTTCGTTCGTGGATCTTCGTGTATTTTCGTGTCTTGTCGCTCTGAGGTCTTTTGTTCAGAGTGCAAGCTTTAGCTTGTTTCTCGACCAAGGAACAAGCTAAAGCTTGCACTCTGAACTCTCTAAGAAGGTGGCCAGAGGGTTTGGATCGGGTGTTTGATGTCGGGTAATTCACGCCCGTCGAATTCGGCGACTCGAACGATCCCCAAGCCCGCCGATGTCAGATAGATCGCCTCCGCCGACACAAGTTCTCCGATCTCCGCCTCGACCTCTTCGCACTCGATATTCTCAAGCACATATTCCCGCGTCGTCCCGGCCAGACAACCGGTCGCGAGCGTCGGCGTGTAAAGGCGGTCATTCTTTAGCCACAAAATATTCGACATACACCCGCTCGTCACATGACCGCGTTCATTGACGCGAATAGCCTCGTGAAAACCACGCCCTTTCGCCTCATCTAACGAGAGGATCTGTTCGAGATAGTTGCTGGATTTTACGCCAGCTAGCGGTGAACGGGAATTGACGGGATGTGCGGAAACTGAGAGCTTGAAATTCGCCGGTGCTGGTCGATTTTCCGCGATCAGTGTCGAAAGGCTTGTTTTTGCCTGATTTTCGCTTGACCAGATCGGGCTTGGTGACTCGTCGTGAAATGTGAGCCGCACTTTTCCGTGAGCGAGCCCGCTGCTCGCAATGATCTGGCTGAGCAATTCTTTTGTTGAGGTCTGATTGTACTCCGATAGATCGATGCCGACTCCGTTGGCGTTGTTGGTCAGACGGTGCCAGTGTTTGTTCCACAGAAATAGTTCCGCGCCAAAGAATGCGATTGTCGAGAAAATGCCTTTGCCGTAAAGGGCCGCGTTTGACGAGTCCATCACGCCACCAGCTTCGTCGCATCGCCTTCCCGTGACCCGATCCGCCCTTTCTTATCGTGACAAAACTCGCTCACCAGTTCCGCAAATATCTCGCTCTTCTCTTCCGGCGGGACGTGACCGCAGTCTTTCAATATCACGAAGCGGGAATTCAGGATCTCTTTGTGGAGTTTGTAGCCGTTTTTGATCGGGATGACGTGGTCCTCTTCGCCCCAGATGATGAGGGTTGGTTGGTTGATGAGGTGGGCATCGCGTTCGATGTGGTTAGCCGACCAATTTCTTGAGGTGGCAAGTAGGCTATGATGGCTGTCGGCTGCATGCAGTGGACGGCGGATATTTTCGATCCGGTCGTCGGTTATCATATGATGATTTGCCTTGGCGAGTGTGCCGTGCATTCGGTAACGCATCAGAGCCTTTGAGTCGGACAGGAAGGGCGTCAACACCTCTCCAATGCCCCGGAAAGAAACTAGCTTTAAGATTGGGTGCGATTTGAGATCGTCGTTGATCACCGCGTCAACGAGTACGAGTTTCTCGACGCGTTCCGGATTGTCGAGCGTGATCGTCGCGGCAACCGCACCGCCGTAGGAACTGCCAACCACGGTCGCACGTCCGATCCCAAGCCGATCCATAAACCGCGAAACCATCCGCGCCTGCCCCTGAATCGAGTAATCAAACCACGAAGGCTTCTCAGAATATCCAAACCCGAGCAGATCAACCGCGATCACTCGAAACCCCGCCTCAGCCAGCATAGGAGCCGTTGTTTTCCACACATAGACTGATGCCGTGTATCCGTGAATAAGAACGACGGCCGGTTTGGTCGCATCGCCAAATTCCTGATAATGCACACGAGCACCGTCGACGTTTACAAAATGCGAGTGCTCCGAATGCGGCACGCGATCGGCGACCTGATCCCATTTGACGGTGTCCGCACGCGTCAACATCTTCACCGCAACCGCCGCCCCGACCGCTCCACCAACCGCTAATGCCATGTTTCTTTTCTTCATGAATTTCTTCTCAGCGATCTCTGTGGTCTCTGCGTTGAGAAAAAATTTAACGCAGAGACCGCAGAGACCGCAGAGGACGCGGAGTTCGTTTCCGTATTCTATACCAAAACAACCTTAGGACGAACAGATTTTTCCGCGTCGTCATACACGCCGATCGCGAGTAACGAACCGCTCTCGTCGTGCATTCGCAAATGCTGGCCGTCGGTGAATTCTGCATCTTGAACGCGTGTCGACAAACCGCCGCGAGTCTTCGCCGCACGATCTTCGTTCAGCGAGATGGACGAAAGATGCGAAACCGCCATTTCCAACGGCAAAAGCCGCGATGCCGGGTGTTCACTATCTGCCAATACATCCAGCGTCACGCTCTGCCCTATATCAAATCGCCCCGCCCGCGTCCGCCGCAGCTCTTCCAGATGAGCCCCGGTGCCGACCGCACGGCCTATGTCCTCGGCCAGCGTGCGAATGTACGTACCGGCGGAACAAGCGACGGAAATGCGGAGTGCGGAGTGTGGATTGCGGAGTTCCTGATCACCTACTAATTCCAATTTCGAGATCATGACCCGTATCGCCTTTCGCTCGACGGTTTCGCCCTTGCGTGCGTGTTCGTAAAGCTTTTTACCATCGATCTTCTTCGCCGAATACATCGGCGGCACCTGCTCGATCTCTCCGCGAAACGGCCGAAAGACAGTCTCCCAATCGGCGGATGCCAGTGCTTCGGCGATCTCTTCACTCTGTATTCCACGCTCCGCACTTCGCACTCCTGTCCCGTCTCCTGTGTCCGTCTCAAACCCAAACCGCACTAACGCTTCGTATTCCTTCTCGTCCTTATCCAGAAACCGCGCCAGCCGCGTCGCCTTTCCGACGACGACTACCATCACGCCGGTCGCAAAAGGGTCGAGCGTTCCGGTATGACCGACTTTCTTGGTTTTGATGATACGACGCACACGTGCGACCACGTCGTGCGAAGTGATGCCCGCAGGTTTGTCGATAATCAGAATGCCGTCCACGCGCTAATTTTAGAATGCACAATGCATAATGCACAATGGCAGATGGATTGTGCATTTTGCACTGTGAATTGTGCATTGAGTTTATGTGGGGACGCCGCCGACAACCGGTTGATGAGGAGAAGCGGGTAGTAAAGGACGCCGAGCGTTCGCGGGAGCGGACGATGAATCGTGCCGTCAAGCTGCTTGCCGCCAAACCGCGTTCGATAGGCGAACTGCGTCAGCGTCTGCTCGAAAAGCTGTGGACCAATGACGAGATCGTCGATGCAGTCATCGAAAAGCTAAAGGAATACAAATACCTCGACGACGAACAATTCGCCCGCGACCTCGCCGTCTCAAAGCTCCGCCAGAAACCTCAAGGCAAGCGTCGTCTGCAACAGTCGATGTCGCAGAAGAAGCTTGATAAGGAACTGGTCGATACAGCAATAACCGAAGCCTTTGAAAAGCTGCCCGAAGCCGAACTGATCGATCTCTCAATAGAAAAACGCCTCCGCGTGAAAGGCAAACCTGAGACGCGCGAAGACACAAAGAAATTTTACGACCACCTCCTCAGACAAGGCTTCTCGTTCGATCTCATCCGCGAAAAAGTGTCATCGCTCCCGCGATCCACGACCGACTTCGAGGACGATTCGGAAAATTAACCGCAGATTAACGCAGATGGACACAGATTAAAGATCTGTTTCTTATCTGTGTTTATCTGCGTATATCTGCGGTTAATTCTTCTAACGCATTGCGCAACCAAACTTTTTTTGAATCCAATCCCACGCGCCTCGCGAAATGTAGGTCAAAAGGGAAGAAAACCTTTACTTTCGAAAAATAATTCACAAGGGGACTAAAAAAATGAAATCAATTTTTGCACTACTCGTATTGACGCTCGGCGTCACGTTTGGCGTTTCGGCTCAGATGTCGGATATGAAATCGGACGGCAACCCAATGGTTGGCGGAGCAGCGATGTACAAGACCAAGAACATCGTCGAGAACGCTGTCAATTCAAAAGATCATACGACGCTCGTAGCTGCTGTTACGGCCGCCGGTCTCGTCGACACTCTGGCAAGTGCCGGTCCTTTCACCGTATTTGCACCAACAAACGCAGCTTTTGACAAGCTTCCTGCTGGAACTGTCGATACGCTCGTCAAGCCTGAGAACAAGGCTACGCTGACCAAGATCCTCACCTACCACGTAGTCGCGGGCAATATGGATTCAAAGGCCATCGCCAAGGCCATCAAGGCTGGAAACGGCAAAGCCGAGCTGACCACCGTCTCGGGCGGCAAGCTGTGGGCTTCGATGGAAGGCAAAAGTCTCATCCTCACAGACGAAAAAGGCGGCAAATCAATGGTCACGATCGCAGATGTTCGTCAGTCGAATGGTGTCATCCATGTCATAGACACCATCGTTATGCCGAACTAGTTTTCTCAAGCTTCGCTTGATGATCGAAGGCAAAACATGTCAAGGTTTCGTCTCGGGCGGCAGATCTGGAGGGGTAAGCCGCCCTTGCCGAAAGGTACAAAGCCCTTCGATCATCAAGCGAATTCCTAAGATTGCCGTTGCCTTTAGGCAACGGACACAGCTCACACAAAGATCTTGCTTTAGCCGAACCCGCGTGCGTGTTAGGCTAAAGCCGGATGTGCTTTTCAGCTCTAATCCGTTGGCTAAAGCCAACAGCAAATCCTAGATCCGGAATATTAGGATCAGCCGACGGAATAAAATAGGTGGAATCATGAAAAAGATACTGGCTTTGTCTATATTCGCACTAGTAATAATTACGGCAGCGGTCGTCGTGACCACGCCATTTATGACATCAGCATCGGCAAGCTCGTTCGTTGCTGTTCCAAAACCGACACCGTCAAAAGCAAAGCCAAAGACGCGCACCGTCGTATTCATCGATGGCGAATTTGACGGCGATGATCTCGTAAAGACAAACGCTCAGTGGAAGAAAGAGCTGTCATCGAAAGAATTCTACGTAATGCGCGAGGAGGGAACCGAGCAGCCATACACGGGAGCCCTAACCGACAGCAAAAAGGCCGGAACATATCACTGTGCCGCCTGTGGACTGGTGCTTTTCAAGTCCGATGCCAAGTACGACTCTCAAACCGGCTGGCCAAGTTTTTTCCAGGTCGCTTTTAAGAAAAACGTGATCGAGATCGAAGACCGCAGCCTCAACGAGCTTCGCACCGAGGTCGAATGTGCCCGATGTAAGGCGCATCTCGGCCATGTCTTCGACGACGGCCCGCAGCCTACTGGTCTGCGATATTGCATGAATTCGGTGTCGTTGAGGTTCAAAGAATCAAAATAGATCTGAATTTCGAATTGCCGTTGGCTTCAGCCAACGGTCAAAGATTACATAAACTATCCGGCTTTAGCCGAACGAACTGTTCGGCTAAAGCCAGATCCTTTTTGTGTAGGGTTGACCGTTGCCTAAAGGCAACGGCAATTGTTTTATGATAAGGTTTTTGTATGACCGGAGACCAGATCAGAGAAAAATTCTTGGCGTATTTTGAGCAGCACGGGCACCGACGCTTGCATTCATCACCGCTGCTGCCCGCCAATGACCCGACGTTGTTATTTATCAACGCCGGGATGAATCAGTTTAAGGATGTCTTTCTTGGCATCGAGAAACGCGATTACACACGTGCCGTCACCTCGCAAAAATGTCTGCGTGCCGGCGGTAAGCACAATGATCTCGACGAGGTCGGCAAGACGGCGAGGCATCATACGTTTTTTGAGATGCTGGGGAATTTTTCCTTTGGTGACTACTTTAAGGAAGACGCGATCAAGTTTGCTTGGGATCTGCTTGTGAATGAGTTTGGGCTCGATACCGAGCGGCTGTGGTTCTCGGTTTTTGAGGGCGACGATCAGGTCGGGCCGGATGCTGAGGCACGCGAGCTTTGGATCAAGGCCGGTGCAAAGCCGGAACGCGTGCTGGGCTTTGGCCGCAAAGACAATTTTTGGCAAATGGGCGACACCGGCCCATGCGGCCCGTGCTCCGAGATCCACTATTACATGGGCGACGACGCCGGCGACCCCGAGAAGAATTCGCCCCATTGGGTTAACGGCCCCGGCGACACGACGATGGAGATATGGAATCTCGTCTTCATGCAGTACAACCGGACGCTAGAGTCGGACGGCACGTTCAAACTAACGCCGCTGCCCGCCCCGTCCGTCGACACCGGCATGGGCCTCGAACGCATGACCGCCGTGATGCAGCATGTGAAGACTAATTACGATACCGATCTGATTAGGCCGATCGTTGAGTTTGCAGCAGGATTGGGGCGTTGATGTCGATCAAAGTTCTCCTCATTGAAAACCAATCGCTAACCCGACTCGGAGTGAGCGCAGTACTGGATAGCCAAGACGACCTCGAATTGATCGGCGAAACCAACAATGCTCCCGATGGTTTTGGGATGTTCAACGACTTGAATCCCGACGTCACCATTCTCGGCCTCAGGTTTCCCGATTCCTGCTCGATCGATGATCTCGACAAATATTTTGTCGAGCGTCCCAAGGCAAAGATCATCGTTCTCGCCGGGCGTGCCGGTGACGCTGAGATATCAAGGGCATTGATGAAAGGTGCGGCCGGGTATATCTGCAAGGATGTCTCGCCCGACGAGTTGGTTGACGCGATCCGCACCGTTGCCACGGGACGCAAATACATCCCGGATGATATCGCACGCATATTGAGTGAGTATCTCGGGCAGGAAGAACTTACACCGTCCGAATCGAACGTGCTCAGAATGATCGTCGGCGGGATGTCGAACAAAGAGATCGCGTTCGCACTGGATGTATCGGAGAATACTGTGAAAACTCACGTATCGAATATATTTGGAAAGATAGGCGTGTCCGACCGCACATCGGCGGCGGGCGTTGCTATAAAACGCGGCCTAGTAAGAGTAGATCTATGAATGAACACTGGATAAAATACGCCGAGGCATTTACGGCAGGCGAAAGCGAGATATTGCAGGAGCTTCGCAAGCATTGTTACGCCCATTACGAGGACAAGGCGATGCTCTCAGGTTTCGTCCAGGGCCGCGTGCTCTCGATGTTCTCGCACATGATCCGGCCAAATGTAGTGCTCGAGATCGGGACGTATCTTGGGTATTCCGCACTATGCTTTGCCGAGGGATTGGCTGACGGCGGCAAGGTAATTACTTTGGACATACAAGAAGATACGAATAAGGTCGCCCGGTCTTTCGTCGAGAAAAGTGCTTATGCCGACCGCATCGAATTCCTACTCGGTTTCGGGACCGATATCATCCCGAATCTTTCCGAGACCTTCGATCTTGTTTTCATCGACGCCGATAAGCCGAACTATTCGAACTATTACGACCTCGTATTCGACAAGGTGGCCACAGGCGGCTTCATCATCGCCGACAACGTCCTCTGGAGCGGCAAGGTCCTCGACGACGAAAAGGATGAGAACACACAGGCTCTGCACGACTACAATCAAAAGATCCTCGCCGACGAGCGGGTCGAGAATGTGCTGCTGCCGATCCGCGACGGATTGATGGTTTCTCGAAAGAGATGACCTCACCCAAAAGTATTAGGTGTGCCTCGTCCGAACTAATGGAGACGCAGCATTCGCTTCGAAGTAAACTTTCCATATAGGCCGGCAACTGTTGTCGGCGCAGAAAGGAGACAAAGAAATGAAGGCTGAGAAAAAGTTGGAAACTAACGTAAAGAAAGTAGAACGGATCGTGGAGCCGCCGCCGAAGCATTGGGTCGGCGATGGTTTTAACGTACACGGGTTTTTCCCGCACGGGCCTTTAACCGGCGAGAGGATGAGTCCGTTCTTTTTACTTGATTACAACGCACTGGTTGATTTTCCGCCGCGTGAAGAACCGTTCGGTGTCGGCCCGCATCCGCATCGGGGATTTGAGACGGTGTCGATCGCATACAAGGGCAAGGTCGCGCATCATGATAGTCGCGGTAGCGGTGGCGTGATCGGCGAGGGTGACGTGCAATGGATGACCGCGGGCAGCGGCCTGCTTCACAAGGAATATCACGAAGAGGAATACAACAAACAGGGTGGCCCTTTTCAGATGGTGCAGCTTTGGGTAAATCTGCCGGCAAAAGACAAGATGACGACTCCGCAGTATCAGGCGATCACCAATGCCGAAATGGGCCGTGTCACATTGCCGCTTGGAGGCGAGGTCGAGATCATTGCTGGCGACTTTGGCGGTGTGACAGGGCCGGCAACTACATTTTCACCGGTTCATCTTTACAACTTGAAACCGAAAGCAGGTGAGAAGATCGAGCTTTCGTTCCCTAGCGGATATACAACTGCGATCCTCGCGATCGAGGGTTCGGCGACGCTGAACAACAGCGAAAAACTGCCGACAACTCAGCTCGCATTGTTCGAACTCGATGGCGAAGACATCCATGTCGAGGCACTCGAGGACAGCATTCTGCTCGTGATGAGTGGTGAACCACTCAACGAGCCGATCGCTCAGTACGGGCCGTTCTTGATGAATACGAAAGCTGAACTAGCTGAGGCCATTGACGATTACCGCCAAGGAAAATTCGGGTATCTTGACTAATCTAACGGCTAGTCGACTAACGGCTAATGGCTATACTTCTATAGAATCTTAGCCGTTAGTCGTTAGCTACATAGCTATTAGTAGGAGAAGAATATGCAGGATTTTCGAAACCTCAAGGTTTGGCAGCGAGCCCATCAGCTTGCTTTGTGGACGTATAGGATAACGGCGGATTTTCCTCGAGAGGAGACCTTCGGCCTGCGGCACTCCATGCGAAAGACGTCCGTTGACATTCCGGGACTGATAGCCGAGGCATCGGCGAAGGTGGATGACGCCGAGGCCGCGAGGACCATCGCAGCATCCATTGCGTTTGGTTCAAAGCTGGAGTATTACGCCTTGATGGCACATGACCTGACTTTTATCGAAGAGGCCGCCTACACGCCATACGCGAATGAGATAATTGAGGTAAAGAAAATGCTTCAAGGTTTCCGGCGCTCACTTCGTCAGGCTGGCGAGTAACTTACCCAGAAACTCATTGATCTTGTTATTCTCGATCCAACGCACGCGAAAACGATAGCTTCCGTTAGCTTCGCCGCGTCCATTTTCGCCTGCTCGGGCGTACGGCGTTCCCAAATGGACGCCGAAGGTGTGTAATTACTTTGAGCATACGAAAACTGAACCGTTGCGACTAGGATCAAAACAACTGTGAGCTTTGTTCTAAACATCTGTTATTTATGAGCGAGCGGCACGAATAATATCAGCGAAGACACCGGCCGCAGTGACGTCAGCCCCGGCCCCGGCTCCCTTGATAACGAGTGGCTGTTCGCTGTAGCGGTCTGTGTAGAACAATACGGCATTGTCCTTGCCCGACAGGTTCGCAAAATTGTGGTTCGGCCCGATCGACTGCAGCCCGACGGCGGCCTTGCCGATGTCGAATGAGGCGATGTATTTGAGCGTTAAGCCCCGCGAATCAGCATCATCGAGAAGGCCGTGAAAGTGAGCTTCCTGCTTTGCCATTTCGGCGTAAAAATCTTTGACCGATCCGACTAGACACGATTCAGGCAGAAACCCGGTGTTCTCGATATCTGTCATCTCCATGGCATATCCCGCCTCACGAGCAAGGATCAAGATCTTGCGTGCGACATCAGTTCCGCTCAGATCTAGTCGCGGATCGGGCTCGGTGTAGCCTTCGTCCTGAGCCTGGCGAACAACATCAGCAAACGACCGCGATCCGTCGTAATGATTGAAAACAAAATTGAGCGTCCCCGACAACACGGCCTCGATGCGGTTCACGCGGTCGCCGCTGCGCAGCAGATCGCCGAGCGTGTGGATAACTGGCAAACCCGCACCGACGTTGGTTTCGAAGAAGAAATTGGATCCATACTCGCGAGCGAGGTCTTTTAGGTGAGAGTATTTTTCGTACTCTGACGAGGCCGCAACCTTGTTACAGGCTATGATCGATACACTCTTTGCCAAAAGCTTAGGATACGTTTCCACCACCGCCGGATTTGCCGTAACATCGACAAAGATGGAATTTCGCAGGTTGTTTTCGATGATCGAATCGGTAAATGCGTCGATGTTCTTGTCGTCGGCCATCGCAATTTGATCTTTGTAGTTGGTCAGGTCGACACCTTCTTCGTCGTAGATCGAGCGTTTGCTATTGGCGAGGCCTACGACCCGCATATTTAGGCGCATATCCGTTAGCAAATGATCGTGCTGACGCAAAAGCTGTCCGATAAGCTTGCCACCGACTAGGCCGACACCGGCGATGTACAGATTGATCTGCTTGCTGCCGTCGGAGAAAAATTCTTCGTGGAGAGTGTTGACCGCCTTTCGCACATCACGCGACGAGATGATGGCCGAGATGTTTCGCTCGCTCGATCCCTGGGCGATGGCGTGAATATTAATTCCGTTTTGCCCAAGCGTCGTAAACATTTTGCCCGAAACGCCCGTGTGCTCTTTCATGTTGTCGCCGACTAGGGCGAGTATCGAGAATCCGCTTTCAACCTTGAGTGGATCGATGCGGCCGACTGCGATCTCGTATTCGAATTCACGGTCAACGGCGCGTTTCGCAAGCTCGGCAAATTTCTCTTCGATAGCAACACAGATCGAGTGCTCGGACGAGCTCTGTGTGATCAGAATGACGTTGATCGAAGCACGCGAAAGAGCATCAAAAAGCCGTTTTGAAAATCCTGGGATGCCGACCATTCCGCTGCCCTCGAGATTAAGGACCGTGATCTTGTCGATGCTGGTGATGCCGCGGATCATGTCTTTGACCGAGGTCGATTCCGCCTCGATCAAGGTCCCGACATCTTCCGGAGCAAACGTATTCTTGATCAGTACGGGAATACCCTTCGCCATCACCGGCTGTATCGTTGGCGGATAGATGACCTTTGCTCCGAAATGTGAAAGCTCCATCGCCTCGCGATATGTGATCTTCGGTATCTGTCTGACATTCTTAACAAATCGCGGATCAGCGGTCATCATTCCCGATACGTCGGTCCAGATCTCAAGCACATCAGCATCGACCGCCGCAGCAATGATGGCGGCTGTATAATCCGAACCACCCCGGCCCAACGTCGTTGTGTAGCCGCTGGCATCTGACGCGATAAAGCCTGGAAAGATATGGAGTTTGGTAGTCGTCTCGTCGAAGTATTCTTTTATTCGTGAGTTGGTCTCAGCAAAATCGACGGCACCAAATCCGTGGTTCGAATCCGTGCGGATCACGAGGCGGCTGTCTTTCCATTCATTTTCGATGCCCGATTCGATCATCCGTGCGGACACGATGCGTGTCGAGACGATCTCGCCAAAGCTGAGAATCCGATCGAGCGTCTTTGGTGACAATTCGCGCACCAGGCGAACTCCTTCGAACAGATTTTCGAGTTCCTTGATCGTAGATTCGACAAAATCGGTTATCGCAAGCGTTTGGCCATCGTGAAAAAGCTCGTGGATCGCATTTAGGTGCCGGTCGCCGATATTGCTTAGTATCTCGATGTAACCGTCGTCACCGCTCTCGGCAGCCCTCCCGGCAGCGATCAGGTCGTCCGTCGTGCCCTGCATGGCGGAGAGAACAACGGCGCATTTATCGGTCTCACTCGCCAAGCGAATGATCTCAATAACCTTCTCGATAGTCTCGGCACTACCCACCGACGAGCCGCCGAACTTTAGAACCTTCATATTTTGCTTAACAATATCTCACGAACCGCAGCGTAATCATTTCCGATCTCGATACTTTGTCTTTCCTTTGCTAAGAGCGATTCGACAGACTGAGGTATGTTTGGTGCTTCGCCGATTATCTCACCTACCGAATCAAATTTCACCGGATGTGCCGTCTCAAAAAAGATGCCGCGAGAGTCTGCGTTTTTCTCAAGGTGATCGGCTAGTGCTCTATAACCAACCGCCCCATGTGGATCGAGAGTGTATCCATATCTCGCGTAAACATCGAGCATTGTCGTCGCCGTCACTTCATCCGAAACGCTTACCGACTCAAGCTTCTCTTTCAGATCGACAAACTTATTGTCAAAGATCTCGAGGATGCGAACAAAATTGCTCGGCGCTCCGACATCCATGGCATTTGAAAGTGTCGGGACGGATGGCAGCGGCTGATAATCGGCGGTTTGCAAAAATCGCGGAACTACATCATTTGCATTACACGCTGCGATAAATTTCCTAACTGGCAAACCCGAAATATGCGCAAGAATTCCCGATGCCAGATTGCCAAAATTACCGCTAGGAACTGAGATGACCGGTGCCTCGCCCTGCCATTGTTTGAGTGCGTAGAAGTAATAGAATTGCTGCGGCAGCCAGCGGGCAACATTGATCGAATTGGCAGAAGTGAAGTGCGCTTTGCCTCGTAGATCACTATCGGCCAATGCTTGTTTTGCAATCGCCTGGCAATCGTCAAACGTACCATGTAATTCCAATGTAGTTACATTTCCGCCAAGCGTGGTCAATTGTAATTCCTGTACGTTTGAGACCTTATCCTTTGGATATAAGATCACAACTTCAATTCCCTCGACACCATGGAAACCCGCCGCTACCGCACCACCGGTATCGCCGGATGTGGCTACGATAACGATTGTCTTTTCACTACTATCCTTAGAAAAATGCCGCAGACATCGACTCATGAATCGGGCACCGACATCTTTGAATGCCAGAGTCGGGCCGTGAAAAAGTTCGAGCGTTGAAATTCGTTCGTTGATCGCGACGAGTGGAAAATCGAAATTCACGGTCCCGCCGCAGATCTCGAAGAGATCCTCATCACCAATATCGCAATCAATGAATGGGCGTATCACGTCAAAGGCGATTTGTTCGTTCGCCATGCTCGGCAAATTATCAACAAAGCCATCAGCGAGCTGCGGTATTTCAGACGGAAAATATAGCCCTTTGTCATCGGGCTGGCCATTGAGAAGCGCCTCGCGGAACGAGACATGAGGCGACTGTCGGTTTGTGCTAAAGTAGTGCATCGGCGAGCAATAGATCAAAACGTAAATGATATAACGGTTCGACCCTTAACGCGAAAATATGGACGAAATTAGCGTTTTAGCTCCGGCAACGGTCTCGAATGTCGTGTGCGGTTTTGACTGCCTTGGCTTTGCTCTCGAGGGTCCGTACGACGAGATGACGGTACGAAGAATCGTCGAGCCGGGAATAAAGATCATCCATCACGACAATTACGGCCTTTCGACCGATCCGGAGAAGAATGTAGCCGGCGTCGCGCTGAGAGCGTTCATAGAAGCAGCGAAAATCCCCCACGGTTTTGAGGTCGAGATCACAAAACATATCAAGCCCGGCAGCGGCATTGGTTCGAGTGCGGCCAGTGCGTGCGGAGCTGTAGTTGCGGCTAATCGTCTCATCAGCGATAAGTTCACTAACGTTGAACTCGTCGAACTCGCGATGGCCGGTGAAATGCTCGCGTCCGGTTCTCGCCACGCCGACAATCTCGCGCCGTGCATTTACGGCGGCTTTACGTTGGTTCGCTCGAGCGATCCATTGGATATTGTCGAGATCAATTTTCCGCCCCTATTTTCAACGGTTATCCATCCGCAGATCGAGATCAAAACATCCGAGGCACGGGCGATCTTACCGAAGGATGTTCCGTTAAAGGAAGCGATCCGTAATTGGAGCAATCTCGGCTCTCTGGTCGCGGCCCTCGCAAAAGGGGACTACGGCCTGATTACGCGTTCGATGGAAGATACCATTGTCGAGCCAGTACGGAAATCACTCATTCCAAAATTTGATGAAGTAAAAGCCGCGAGTCTTGACGCCGGAGCGCTCGGCGGCGGAATTTCTGGTTCGGGACCGTCGATCTTTATGTTAAGCGAGACTGCGGAGATCGCAGCGAAAGTGGAGCTTGCAATTAACACTGTTTACTCCAAAACCGGGATCGAATTCAACATATATGTGTCGGAAATCCAGCCGCACGGCGTCCGATTTGTATAAACAAAACTTTCTTTCTATTTTCATCTCGCTCAAAACTGCTAAGATATATTCAAAATGTTAACGCGGGAACTAGAAGAAACACTAAACATCGCGGTCAAGGAGGCCGTCAAGCATAAGCACGAGTTTGTGACGCTTGAGCACCTTCTGTTTGCGTTGCTCGACGACGACGCGGCGCAAGAGATCTTGTTCAATTGCGGAGCACATATCGATGAGCTAAATCGTGCTCTGCAGGAATACTTCGACAATGTTCTCGAAAAAATGCCGGCCGACATCAAGACCATGCCGGAGCTGACCTCGACGTTTCAATCGACGATCTCGTATGCAGTTCTTCAGGCTGAGGGCAGCGGCCAACCGGCGGTTGACGGCGGCAATATTCTCGCGGCTCTGTATCAGGCCGAGCAATCTTACGCGGTCTATCTACTGCTACAGCAAAATGTCTCGCGGCTCGACATTCTAAATTACATTTCGCACGGCATTTCAAAAGTCGATAGCGGCGATTTCATGCCGGACTTTGACGTCGAGGACGATTTTGAAGGGCCGTTCGACGCGACGCGACGCAAGCCACTTGAGAGCTTTTGTGTCGAGCTAGTCGCCCGTGCTGAAGCCGGTGAGATCGACCCGATAGTAGGGAGAATGGCCGAGATCGAACGCACCATCCAGGTGCTGTGCCGCCGTAAGAAAAACAATCCTTTGTATGTAGGCGAACCCGGCGTCGGCAAGACGGCTCTCGCTGAGGGCCTTGCGCTAAAGATCAGCGAGGGTGATGTGCCCGAGGTTTTGCAGGGAGCAAAGCTTTTCTCTCTCGATATGGGGGCAGTTCTGGCCGGGACGCGGTACAGAGGTGATTTCGAGCAGCGGTTCAAAGCGATCATCAACGAGATCAAGCAGGAAGAGAACGCGATCCTCTTTATCGACGAGATCCACACGATCGTTGGTGCCGGAGCCGTCTCGGGCGGTTCGATGGATGCGTCGAACATTCTAAAACCTGCGCTCGCAGCGGGTGAGCTTCGTTGTATCGGTTCGACCACGCACGCCGAGTACAAAGCCGCATTCGATCGCGACCGTGCGCTTGCTCGCCGCTTTCAGCGAATCGATATCAACGAGCCGACGGTTGACGAAACGTATCAGATACTCAAAGGCCTCAAGAAATTTTACGAGGCTCACCACGGCGTTAAATACTCAAACGAATCGCTCAAGACCGCCTCGGAACTGGCGGGTAAATATATCAATGACCGTTTTTTGCCGGACAAAGCGATAGATGTGATCGACGAGGTGGGAGCGTCCGTTAAGCTGCTGCCGGCGGGTAAAAGGCCGAAGAAAGTGACGGTTCAGATGGTCGAGAACACCATCGCCCGCATGGCAAAGATACCGCCGAAAACAGTCGTCGCGGACGAAAAGGTTCGGCTTAAAACTCTTCGTGAAGACATCAAGAAATCGATCTTCGGCCAGGATGAGGCCATCGACAAGATCGTTGATGCTATCCAGATCTCGCGTGCGGGACTCGGCGCACAGACAAAACCGGTCGGTTCATTCCTGTTTTCAGGCCCAACCGGCGTCGGTAAGACCGAGGTCTCAAAACAGCTTGCCGAAACGCTCGGCGTCGAATTTCTCCGCTACGACATGAGCGAATACGCCGAACCGCACACTGTTTCGCGGCTGATCGGAGCTCCGCCGGGATATGTCGGCTTCGACCAAGGTGGTTTGCTGACCGAGGCCATAATGCGAACACCGCACGCCGTGCTGGTTCTGGACGAGATCGAAAAAGCTCATCCAAATTTGTTCAACTTGCTTCTGCAGGTAATGGACAGTGCGACTCTGACCGATAATAACGGCAAAAAGGCCGATTTTCGCAACGTCATTCTCATTATGACGACCAACGCAGGTGCCCGCGAACTCTCTTCCGGCGGCATGGGCTTTCGCAATGGTTCTGATACCAAAGGCAACGCTAAAGGTGCGATCGAGCGGACATTCACTCCGGAATTCCGCAACCGCCTCGACGCGTGGGTGCCATTCAAAGCTCTCGACATGGAAGTCATTAAACTCATCGTCGATAAATTTATCAAGGAGCTAAACGGCCAGCTTGCCGAGAAACGCGTTCTTGTTTCACTTACCGAAGAAGCCCGCGAATGGCTCGCTCAAAACGGCTTCGACGCCCGCTACGGCGCCCGTCCGATGTCGCGACTCATCCACGACAAGATCAAACAGCCGCTCGCCAGCGAGATTCTCTTCGGCAAGCTTACGGACGGCGGAAGCGCGGTAGCAAAAGTGGCGGATGACGTTCTAACCTTAGTTTTCTGACCTTAATCGATGAAGAAAATAGTTCGCATATTAATGTGGGCCCACTTCATCTATCTGCTTCTACTGCCTACGCTCGCCGTTGTGGCCGCGTTCATTATGTTTCCGGAAACGGAAGCATGGACCCAACTTTTGATCGTCGGTTTTCCTTCCGTGTTAATGTATTCGCTGTTTCTGGCAAGTGGTTATGCAATGCCAGATTCGTTGCCGGCGGCGCTCCTTCAAGTTGTGGTCATCCCTTTACAGATCGCAATTGGGGTCGTGCTTTTTGGCGGCGGGAGCATCTGGCTGTTCTTCGCGGAAAATGCCGCGGTCGAAATAGGTTCGTTTGTACTCGGTGTCCTTTCGGTCGCACTCGCCAATCGAAGGAAAGATTCACATGGCGGCTCGTTCGCATTTATCATTCTCCTGGTCGTGACCTGTTTCTTTGGCAGCATTTTGCCTCACATTGTTCTCGTTTTCTATGCATACGGCGGGCCTTCATTGTGGTTGATACTTTTCATTACAGCCTTTATCACTGGCTATATTGAGCACTCTACTGCATATAGAAAATTGAGTGAGATAAACAAAAAAACCAAAGGCCCCCAGCATCTCGATATGATCTATGATGGCGGTCTGCTTACCCGATTGCTGCGGATCGATACCAACGTCAAACTTCTCTCACCTCTCTGGAAAACCGACGACAAAACCCAGATCAACCCAAGGGTACACGTGTTTGGATTTGCGTCGCTGGTGCTTCCGATCATTACTGCTATTGTGATTGGAACAGTGTTTTTACCGTAACAGTGCCTTTCCGTTGACCCCGCAGTCAGTTTGTAAATCAACCTTTTCGCCGTAAAATACAGTCAATGCAGACGGACGTTCTTATTGTCGGTGCAGGCCCAACGGGTCTGGCCCTGGCGTGTCAGTTGATTCGTTACGGCGTTGATTTCATCATCATCGATAAAAATGAAACCACCACGCCTCATTCCAAAGCGGTCGGCGTTCAGGCCCGTACGCTCGAGATCTACGAGCAGATCGGCCTCGCGAACAAACTTATCGACCTCGGACGTATTGCTAACAAAGCAACGATGTTTGCGGGTGGTAAGGTTCGGGGCCAAATCGAGTTTCGCGGCCTCGGTGCCGGGTTGAGCCCTTATCCATACGTTCTCATCGTTGAACAAGGAAAGCACGAGGCGCTCATTTACGACTTTATTAAGTCGCGCGGCAAAGATGTCCGATGGCAAACCACGCTCGAGAGCTTTACCCAAAATGCCGATGGCGTAACGGCAACGACCGTCAATCAAATCGGCGAAACCGAAACGATAACTACCCGATATCTTATCGGATGCGACGGAGCTAAGAGCCCAGTCCGACATTCGCTCGGCCTGACATTTGACGGCAGCACTTTTGAGCGGATGTTTTACGTGGCCGATGTCGAGATCGACTGGGAATTTGAGCACGGCGGCCTTCATGTCTTTCTGATGCGAAACTCCCTGCTCGCCGTTTTTTCGATGAGCGGCGGCCGCCAATATCGTATCGTCGGCACCTTTCCCGAGGAGTTTGCCAAGGACGAGGGCGATGTACTCTACGAAGAGATCGAGCAGCGCATCCGTCTCGATGCAGAGATCGATTTTGACATCACAAAGGTCAACTGGTTCTCAACCTACAAGGTCCATACGCGGCACGTCAATAAATTCGCCGAAGGCCAGTGCTTCGTCGCGGGCGACGCCGCTCATATCCATACGCCCGCTGGTGCTCAGGGCATGAATACCGGCATTCAGGACGGGTACAATCTTGCATGGAAACTGGCTTTGGTCCTGAAACACGGCTCGTCGGAAAACCTGCTCGACACCTACAACGAAGAGCGGTTGCCAAACGCCGAGCAACTGATGCAGACGACCGACCGGTTCTTTAACCTCGTCGCGAGTCCAAATCCTTTATTGGTATTCGCCCGCATTTTCATTTTCCCTTATGTCGCCAACCTGATGTTCAGCCTCGATGTGGTCAAGCGGTTTGTCTTTCCGCGGATCTCGCAGATCGCGATCAACTATCGCGGCCGCTCGCTCAGCAAGACGCACGGATCGTTCAACGTAAAAGCCGGGGATCGGATGCCGTGGTTCGCGATTGACGGCGCAAGTATCTATGACCGTCTGCACGATCCGGGATTTCATTTGCTACTTTTCCTAGACGGAAAGACTGATGTGCCGCCGCTGCCCGATGATCTAATGCAGCGTTGGGTCGGGCTGATCGATACGCATATTTTTTCGACGAACGAAACGGTTGCCAAAGCGTTTGGCACGTCAAAGCCGCTATTCGTGCTACTCAGGCCCGACAACTACATTGGCCTCATCGCCGACGAGTTCTCGCCTGATCTGATTACCAAATATCTGGACCAATACATCGCACCCCAGCGATCCTAGTTCCCGCCGATCGGGTCGCCCGGCGGCGTTATGAGCGGAGTCGTCTGCTTGCGTGGTGCGTCGGGCCTCGTGAGGAACCGCTCGATGTCGTCGTCGGTCGAGCGGTAGTGCGCTACGGTCTCACCGGTTGCGGTCGGCCGTTTTAGGGTCGCAAGCAGCGAGCGAAGAGCGTCGGTCGCGACGGAGCGAACTTGCGGCTGGGCCCGTTCGTTTGCCGCGAGATCCATCAGTCTCGAAACGGTCAAACTTTGCACTGCACGTTGGATAACTGCGTAGTTTGCGTCTGCCTGAACTGGCGATCTCCAAGTAGCTTTCATCAGAGCATCAACAACCTCGCGGAAATGCGGATTCGTCTTGTTCCTCGCGTTCAGGTTGATGGTGCGGGCTGCACGATTCGGTTCGAGCAATCCGGTGATCGCCATGTCAGCTGCGATCTCAGCCGCACCGACGGCATCAAACATGGGGCTCGTTCGTTTCGCGAATAACTCCGAGCGGCCTGAGCCGTATCCATACGCCGTCGGCGGTAACAGCCGCAAAGTGTTCTCGGAGATCGCAAGTTCGCCGGGCGTGATCGTTGCGAGCACGGCCTCGATGGCATCGCGTTGCCGCTGGGCCGGAATCGGGTCGGCGACACCGGACGGATTTGGCCCGCCCGGCCCGCGAACCGAATGCGTGTAGTAAACACCGCCGATCGTCTTGATCGCAGCCGTCAGCTGATAGCGGTGGTGCAGATAGAGCGGCAGGAATTTGTTCTCAAGCTCTGACATAGGCGAGCCGACCCGTATATTTTGGACGCCAAACTGATCGAGGCCGATACGTCGTACCTGCATCTCATGTTTGAGCATCGCCACCGGATCAGAACCGTTGTCCCAGAGATTGCCGAGCGGATTTGCCGCACTCGTCGGACGTGCGTCCTGATCGCCGAGGAAAAGCATCCCGTTCGACAGTCCTTCGCGGACTATCTTTTCCAACTCGGCGTCCTCGTTCGCACCGGCCACAAACTCAGTGTAAGAATATCGTGCCGCAAACTTATCAAATACACCGATGCCCACAGCATACGCATTTGAAAAGTCGAGTTTGCCGCCCTTGATCTCGATAAGCGGTGCCGGATAGTCCATCACCGAGCCGCGATTATAGGTGCTCGCAGCGAAGTTGTGGGTAAACCCAAGCGTGTGCCCGACCTCGTGTGCCGAGAGCTGGCGAATGCGTGCAAACGACATCGCCGTAACCTCAGCCGCCGAGCCGTCAGCGAGGTAATTAACATCCGGCATCATCCCAAAATCACACGCCGCGAGGCCCGTCTTGTACTGCGGCGACATTCCGGCACCGAGCAGGAAATCCTGACGTGCACGCTGAGAATCGAGCGTGACATCGCCCTTCAAAACCTCGCCGGTTCGCGGATCTACCACGCTGTCGCCGATCGACCAGCCGCGTGTCGAGCGGTGTACCCAATTGACGACGTTGTAGCGAATGTCCATCGGATCGGCATCGGGCGGCAGCACTCGGACCTGAAACGCGTTGCGAAATCCAGCGGCCTCATATGCCTGATTCCACCAGCTCGCACCTTCGACCAAGGCGTCCTGAATCGCTTTCGGCGCGCCGTTATCGACGTAAAAGATGATCGGTTTTACAGCCTCGCTCATTGCCGCATTCGGATCTTTCTTCTCAAGCCGGAAGCGCTGTATCCAACGCTTTTCGAGGTCTTCGTTGATATCGGTACCGTAATCGTAAAAGCTGATCGGGATCGCGCCCGTTCGAGGGTCAAACTTTCTCGGCTTGTAATTATCGTCCGGCAGCTCAACGAATGAGTGCCGCTCGCGGACTGTGACGTGCTTTGCGGTTGGTGTGACCTGACCAACTAGATTATTTGTATCGCCGCCCGCCGTCAGCGTGATCGTCGCCTCGACCTCGGTATTCTTGGGAAAGCCCTTTGTATTCGGCAGATAAAGTGCCGAGCGGCTTTCGTCAAAACCGTATGTTCCCTGTCGCTGCTGATTGATCCGCTCACCGACGCCGTGTGCGTCGCGGATCAGAAAACTTGTCGCATCGACCAGCACGCGGTCGCCATCGTTCGCCTCAACGCGAAATCCCCAAATAACGGATTTGGCAAACGATTCCTCAACAGATTTTTTTTGCAGCACATTGCCGGTAGCCCGAAACTCGTAATTCGGCTGCACTAGCAAGACCTTGTTCCCTGAACGCTCAAATGTCACGACCTTGGTCGTCCCAAGCTGTCCGCGATCCAACCCAAGCGGGTTTGACCCGACGCCGGTCGGCAGACTCACGAGATAAAGAAACTCTTGATTCCAACGCGTGATCTCGATATAGATCTTGCCGCTATCGCCGTCGATATACAGCGGCACAAAGCCGTCGATCTTTTGCAGCTTTTCCACGACGGATGCGATCGTTTTCCGCGGCAGCGTCTGTGTGAACAATGTGGTCGTTGAAAAAACGAGGACGAAGAATACGATCAGAACTCGATTCATAAGATACCTTTTAGGCGAACAGATTTTAGTTGAAAACTTAACACTACTACGCACGGATCGCCAACAAGGTTGTCGAGACAAAAATGCCCTAATTCTCGCCAACAACCAGTTCGTCGTATGCGAGCCTGACATTGTCTGGAAGAAGCATTGAATCGCGCTTGTGCAAAATGTCGTGATTGAGATGCGTGAGGAACGCTCGTTTCGGTTTGAGGTCTTCGATGATCGCGAGCGCTTCCTCAAGGCACAGATGCGTCGAGTGAGGCTTGATCCTTACACAATCCAAGACCAGAACGTCTAGATCACGCAGGCCATCCATCGACGCGGGCGGGATTACTTTAAGATCGGTGGCGTAGGCGAAATCGTTAAAGCGGTAAGCAATGACGGGCAGTTTGCCGTGGATAACCTCGAGCGGTGTGATCTCGAGATCGTCGCCGATGCAGAAAGGTGCGTTTGGCTCGACAGTGTGCGGCACAAGCTTTGGCAGTCCGCCGCCGAAGTGTGTTGGCTCAAAAATGTATCGGAAAATGCGTTTGAGATCGGCCCACGCGATGTCATTGGCATACACGCCCATTGCGCCGTGGCGAAAATTTAGCGGCCGAATGTCGTCGAGTCCAAACACGTGATCGACATGGCAATGCGTGATCAGAACTGCATCGAGATGGCTGATCTTGGCCCTCAGTGCCTGTTGGCGAAAGTCGATCGATGTATCGACCAACACTTTCTTATCGCGGTGCTCGATCAGGATCGAAACCCGCAGCCGCTTGTCACGCGGGTCATCAGACAGGCACGTTTCACAGTCGCACCCGATCGAGGGAACGCCTGTCGATGTACCTGTGCCTAAGAAGGTAAGTTTCACGAGTTTGTTGAGTTCATTGAGTTCATTGAGTTTATGGAGCAGTCAATGAACTCAACAAACTCAAAGAACTCTGCTAACTATTTCTTGCCAAGGATGTCCGCGTCCGAGAACTGCTGCGCGGCTTGAGCCTTCAGCTTTTCCTCGGTCGCTCGCACCAATTGGACGTACTGCATCCGCAGATCGCCGAGCAGGCCGTCGAGCAGACGAGCTTCTTGCGGGTGAAGATTGTTGCTGGTTTTCTCCTTGAGCATGCCGAGAACATCGAGCCAGTACTTGCCGGTGTCGAGGTCGAGTGAGCGTTTGCCGGTGGCCGGATTTGGCACGGCGCCAAGGGCGGTCGCAGCGTTTGTCGCGAGCATCGAGAGAAAATTAACAAAGCTCGCCGGATCTTGCGCACCGGGAATCTCTTCGCCGTCGTCTGCTGTGTAGTCGCCGAGGTCGTCGTGCTCTTCAACCGAGTCGCCAGTCGGTTCGGCCGCTGCCTGCGGCTCTGCGGCCGGCGGAGTCGGTTCCGCTTTTGGCGGCTCGACCTTGGCCGCTTCGAGTACCACGCCGTCTCTCAGCGAGCCGTCGGCATTGAATTTCCGCCTGTCAGCAACCTTAAAACTTACTTCTTCTTCGTTGTCGTCTCTTCCGATCATAAATTCATTTCGATTTTAGCACCCCTCAGTACCACTATCCATTTGTCACTAGCCACTAATCACTGAAGTAAGCCGATCTTGTTTGACTCTGCCACAGTCGTTGTCTCTAATAACCTTATGTCACAGACCTTTGACGAACTCGTTGCCGTGATGCAACGGCTGCGTGCGCCGGGCGGTTGCCCTTGGGACCATGAGCAAACTTACGCTTCGCTGTCGCAGTATTTGCTCGAGGAGGCGTATGAGACATTTGACGCCATACACGAAGCAGATGCGACGGGCGATACGACGAATCTGCGCGAAGAGCTCGGCGATCTGCTGCTCCAGGTCGTGTTTCACTCGACGATTGGTGCCGAACTCGGTGATTTCACCATCGACGATGTCTCAGCCGGTGTTACGAAGAAGCTAATTCTTCGCCATCCGCACGTCTTTGGCGATAAGAAACTCGCGCGTGCCCAGGATGTACTCGATAACTGGGACCAGCTCAAGGCTGACGAACGCGCCGCCTCGGGCAAGGCCGAGAAACCTAAAGATTCGATACTCGATGAGATTCCGGTTCATTTTCCCGGTCTGTTGGAAGCTTTAAAGGTCACCAAAAAGGCTGCAAAAGTTGGGTTTGACTGGGAGAACAAAGAGCAGATATTCGCCAAGATCGATGAAGAAACCGCTGAGCTGCGTGCCGCGATCGACAGCGGTGATACAGCAAACATTGCGGAGGAAGTCGGAGATCTGCTTTTCGCCGTCGTCAATCTCGCCCGCCACCTCGACGTCGAACCCGAGACCGCACTCAAGAAGACCAACCGAAAATTCCGCGAGCGATTTAAATTTATCGAGGAGCAATTAAAACTCGAAGGTAAGACGCTGGAAGATTCAAACCTCGAAGAAATGGATGCCTTGTGGAATAAGGCGAAAGCACAAGGTGCCTAGGTTTCTTCTTTGCGGCTTCTTTTCGTCCTTAGCGAGCTTTGCGTGAGTAAAAAGCCGCTTTCACGCAAAGCTCGCTAAGAACGCAAAGCAAAACGCAAAGGAAGAAAAAACCTATTCAGAAAACATCTCTTGCAGCCGTTCGAGCGTTTTGCTGCGAGCCGCCTTTCCAATGTCACCGATCTTCTTTACCAATCGCTCTTTGTCCACCGTTCTGATCTGATCGAGCACTATCGATCTTTCGTTGTTCAAAAGCTCGACGGAAATTCGAGTCGGATATTTGGCTGTGAGCGATGAGATCGGGGCGATGATGATGTGGCCGACGTTTCGGTTCATCTCGTCGGGTGAGATGACGACCGCGGGGCGTGTGTTTTTGGCATCTTTTGACGGTTCGTCGTCGAGATTGACGAGATACACCTCAAATCGCTTTACCATTGCCACTCCTTCTTCTCGAACGCCGTCCTCGTCTGGCCATCGACAAGCTCGTCATCGTCATTCTCCGCCATTCGCTTAAACGCCTCGTCCCAGCCAGCCCGCGGCTGTTGAGTATTGCGAATAAGTATGCCGTCGGGGTGAAGCTCAAGCTCGACCTCGCCGGTGATGCCGGTTTCCTCGAGCAACATCTTGGGAATACGAATTCCCTGGGAATTACCGATTTGAATGATCTGGCATTTCATAATTACATCGTAATTACATCCGGAAAGTTCGTCAACCGATCTTCGTCAGCCCGTGCATATATGGCTGCAGAATTTCGGGGATCAGAACGCTGCCGTCTTCCTGCTGATAATTTTCGAGAACTGCGATCCACGTGCGCCCGACGGCGAGGCCGCTGCCGTTTAGGGTGTGGACAAATTCTGGTTTTGCTCCGCCTGCTCGGCGGAATCGCGTGTTCATACGCCGCGCTTGGAAGTCGCCGCAGTTCGAACAACTTGAGATCTCGCGATATGTCTTCTGCGAAGGCAGCCAGACCTCGATGTCGTATGTCTTCTTTGCACCAAAACCCATGTCACCGGTCGATAAGATCATTGTGCGATAGGGCAACCCGAGAAGCTGCAAAATACGCTCGGCATCGGCTGTGAGCTTTTCGTGTTCATTGTCAGAATCTTCCGGCACACACAGCTTTACAAGCTCGACCTTTTCGAACTGATGCTGGCGGATCAATCCACGCGTGTCGCGGCCGTAGCTTCCCGCTTCGCTGCGAAAGCACGGACTATATGCCGCGTATCGCTTTGGCAATTCGCTGGCGTCGAGTATCTCTTCGGCGTGGTAATTCGTCACCGGAACCTCGGCGGTAGGGATCAGGGCAAAGCCGCGATCGTCTTTGATATGAAAGAGGTCTTCTTCGAATTTTGGCAGTTGATTCGTGCCAAATAACGCGGTGCGGTTCACGAGAAACGGAGGAAGCGTCTCGCTATAACCGTGCTCGGTCGTCTGCACGTCGAGCATGAAATTGACGAGCGCACGTTCGAGCCGAGCACCTGCACCGTTCAAAATCGCAAAGCGTGAACCGGCGATCTTGGTCGCGCGTTCGAGATCGAGGATGCCGAGATCGGTGCCGAGATCGACGTGGTCTTTTGGCTCAAAATCGAATTCACGCGGCTCGCCCCAACGGCGTATCTCCTTATTATCAGCTTCGTCTTTGCCGATAGGTACGTCCGTCGCGGGTAGATTTGGAAGGCCCGAAAGTAGCTCGCGCATTGCTGCGTCGGCGGCGTCGCGTTGTTGTTCGAGCTCGGTTTGTTTGTCCTTGAGTCCCGCGACCTCTGCCTTTTTTGCATCGGCCTCATCGCGATTTCCCGCCTGCATCATCGCGCCGATCTCTTTGCTCGCGATATTTCGCTGCTGATTGATCGCGTCGGCCTCGCCGTTTACGCGTCGCCGCGTGGCGTCAAGCTCGACGAACGTGTCGAGCGCGTCGGCGGGAAAATTCCTGTTCGCAAACGCTTCGCGTACCGCACCGAGGTTTTCTCTTACGAAATTACTATCTAGCATTCGATCAATTGCGTATCTACAATGTGATTACGCGGAACCGCGAACATACAGGTTGTCTCTAAGCGGTTCTTATCCTAAAATCTAATGTTCGCCTACGAAGCGAAGTGATTTTTACGAATGTAACAAACATAAGTATGGCAAACAAGATTCGCAAGGCCGTTTTCCCCGCTGCGGGGCTTGGAACGAGGTTTCTGCCGGCGACAAAAGCGTCGCCGAAGGAGATGCTTCCGCTCGTCGATAAACCGCTGATCCAGTACGCGGTCGAGGAGGCCGTGGCCAGCGGTATCGAATCGATCCTCATTATTACGGGCCGCGACAAGAGCGCGATCGAGAATCATTTTGACATCTCGTTTGAGATGGAGCAGATGCTCAAGGCCCGCGGCAAGGACGATCTTTTCGAACTCGTCCATGCCGTTTCCGAGATCGCCAAGATCTCGTACACCCGTCAAAAGGAAGCTCTCGGCCTCGGCCATGCGATCTATCAGGCCAAGGATTTTGTCGGCAATGATCCGTTCGCCGCCCTGCTTGCCGATGACATTGTTGACAGCGAAAAACCTGCTCTGCAGCAAATGGTGGAGGTTTACGAAAAGTATGACGCACCCGTGATCGCCACGATGCAAGTCGCTGGCGAAGCCATCTCGCGTTTCGGCGTGATCGATGCTGAGGAGGTCGAACCAAACGTCTATCGAATCAAAGACATGGTCGAAAAACCAGCCTACGCCGATGCCCCGTCCGATCTCGCCATCATCGGCCGGTATATTTTCACGCCCGATATCTTCGCCGCGATCGAGCAAACCACACCAGGCTCGGGCGGTGAAATTCAAATTACCGATGCCATGCGCATCCTGTTAAAAACGCGTCCCTTCTACGCCGTAAAACTCGAAGGCACCCGCCACGATGCCGGTGACAAAATCGGATTCCTCATCGCCACTGTCGAGCTTGCGTTAAAGCGGGAAGATCTTGGCGGCGAGTTTCGGGAGTATTTAAGATCGCTAGACTTGAACGTCTAAGACCGTTGCAGAAGCCCGCACGAAGTAAGGGCATTTTCCGGTGCAAGCGATGCCATTACTCCGTGCGGGCTTCTGCAACAGGACGCGTCCCGATCGATATCTGCAAGATTATCAACAGCATAACAGCCGCTAAGAGGACGTACATTCCCGAATGGAGGCTACCGGTTTTGTCGGAGATGTAGCCGATCAGCCAGGTCGAGAGTGCTGAACCTAATGTACCAAAGACAAATAGCGGGGTCGCGCGGCGGCTGGCGGTTGGGCCGAAGGTTTGGGAGAATCTGGCGACGTTGGTCGGAAAGATCCATGACGTCCCAAAACCGGCGATCGTCGCTCCGAGACTGAGGGTGAGGACGGTCGGGGCGGAGAGAATCACGGCCATTCCGATTAGAATTATCAGCATGCCCAAGATGAGCATTTTGCCCTCGTTAAAAAAACGAAACAGGACCGGAGCAAAGCCACGTCCCAGAACGAAGAACGAGAAATAGAGCAGCGTCGGTGAGATCCAGTTTGTTAGCGCCTCGCCGGGAACGCGGCCGGTATATGTCGTAAGCCAACCGCCGATGCCGCTTTCAAACCCGACATGGATGAAGTTAAACGCCGCTATCATCCACGCGATCGGTGTCCTCCAGATCGGTGTCGTATCCTCGTCGTCGGCCGATGTGTCGGTCGTCGTTTCGCGTCGTCCGCCGCCGAGCAGGAAAAGAGCAGCCGCTCCGATCGAGATCGGAATGGCGAGCAGCCATGTCGTCATACCAAGATGGTCCTCTCTCCCAAAGAGGTCGACGAACGGTTTGCACACGATCGCGCCTAGTCCCCAGCAAAAATTCAGCACGCTCAGGGCCGAACCCGATCGGTCTGGATTCATCTCGAGGATCAACATGTTGATCGCCGGCAGCGTCAGCCCAATGCCCATTCCGTTTATCGCAAACCCGAGCAGACACACCGCGAAAATGTCCACGTTCATCAACATGATGCCGCCCGCCATCAGGAGCGATCCCGCGATGGTCGCCGCAAAATACATGTTCCGCTTGCCTGCGATGCTCGTCAGCAACGTACCCAAAAGCGACCCCGCAAACTGCGCCGGGAAAAAGTAACTCACCTGAAGGTCGCTCAGGCTGAAATGCTTCGCCAAAACCGGCAGCACCTGTCCGATCAGGACAGTCGTGATCCCGGAAAGGAAAAAGATCGCATGAACTACTATTTTTCGGCTCAGCGAATGAGGCATAAACAGCAATTGTCGCAAGTTGCGTCGGAAGATAAAAGTCTGCTGGCATGGGATCTTTGTACGGCGAAGGCGATCGAAAGCGAAGCCGGAGATTTCTTTTCGCGTCTTCTTTGCGTTCTTCGCGGGCTTTGCGTGAGACTCCGGATCTCTTCACGCAAAGATCGCTAAGTTCGCAAAGAAGCCGCAAAGGAAGAATGGTTCAGAAGTGTTCGTGAGCCCCGTCCTAGGCTTAAATATTCGCGAAAACCGCCGCTATTCGATAGAATCTAAACAAATTAGCCGAATCGGGCGCGCGCCGCTCGCCAGTCGGGATATTTACAATGCCACTTGCCACTATTGCAGACGCCGCCCGCGATATTCGCGATGGCAAAATGATCATCATCGTCGATGATGAAGACCGCGAGAATGAGGGCGATCTTGTCTGTGCGGCTGAGAAGGTTACGCCTGAGATCATTAATTTTATGGCCGTTCATGGTCGCGGGCTCATTTGCCTGCCGATGACCGAGGAGCGGTGTGACGAACTGCAGCTATTCCCGCAAACTACTGAAAACACATCGAGTATGGGCACGGCCTTTACGACCTCGATCGAGGCTCGCGAGGGCGTGACGACGGGAATTTCTGCGGCTGACCGTGCGAAAACGATCTTGACAGCGGTCGATCCGGCGTCGAAAGCGTCGGATCTTGCTCGGCCAGGACACGTATTTCCATTGAGGGCGAAGCGCGGCGGCGTGCTCGTTCGCGTCGGCCAGACTGAGGCGAGCGTCGATATCGCTCGGTCTGCCGGATTACAGCCAGCAGCAGTAATTTGCGAGATAATGAATGACGACGGCACGATGGCACGCCTCCCCGAGCTTGAGGTCTTTGCCGAGAAACACTCGATGAAGATCATCTCGGTAGCCGACCTCGTGCGATATCGCGTGCAGAAAGAAACGCTTGTTCGTCGCATCGTCGAGACCGAAATGCCGACCGATCACGGGCTGTTCCGAGCGGTGCTGTACGAGAATATCATCAATGGAGAGACGCATTTAGCGCTTGTGGCAGGAGACGTTTCGGATACAACGGATGCGGTGCTTGTTCGCGTCCAAACCGAGAACGTGACGTTCGCAATGTTTGGCTCGCGTCTTGGCGAAGCAGCCGAAGCAATGCAATCCTCTCTCCGACAGATCGCGGCGGCGAAACGCGGCGTGATCCTCTACCTGCGGCAGCGTGAGAATAATCTCGATCTCGTCAACCAGCTCAAGACATATGCGCTGATGCATGAGAAAGGTATAGATTTTCAGACGGCACGGCAGGAAACGGGTTATGGACAGGTTCACGATCACGGCATCGGGGCACAGATATTAAAAGACCTCGGCGTGAAAAAGATCGCGCTTCTGACAAATCATCCGCCGCGCATTACGGCGCTCGAGGCGTTTGATCTGGAGATCGTCGAAACCGTAGGTTTGTAGAAAATGGCTGACGAGCAGATCAATAATCCGGATATCGAAGATGGCGAGGGAAATTTTGACCTCGAACCGTCGAGGCGCTTCCTTACGCGAAGTAGGGCCCTGAATGCTCTGATCATCATCGCTTTTGTTGGGTTTTTGACGACCGTCATCACCTTCGTCGCCTATCGTTACGGCGTGTTTGATGTGTATGTTCGACAACAATTCACTGCAAAATTGTCGGAGATGGGCATCTCGTTCAAAGCAAAGGAATTTAGGGTAATTGTCGATCCGTTCGACCCGCTCAAGTTGGTACTTAAGGACGCGGAATTCACAAACAATGTGACGGGCGATCCGCTCTTCAATATTGCAACTGTTGAGCTGGATCTCGGCGCTCAAAATCTCATGGGGTGGCAAAAGAGAGGCGAGATCGACATCGCCAAGACGATGATCGACGGCGCCGAGGTTTTGGTCAAGTTTGACGAGAACGGCCGCTCGAACTTCGCCGACCTTACACTCATTGACGACGAGAAAGGCTCGACGGTCAATTTCAAATATGATTCGGGCACATTTCTGGTTACGAACAGCGTCGTGCATATTGGCGACCTCACGCGCAGTATCGCTGCAAATGCCAACAACCTGACGATCTCTATCAAGCCGGTAAATGAGGCCGCAGGAAAATACGGTTTTGAATTAACATCGTCAAAATCGGATTTTGCCTATGAAGGCCGTCGGTTGGATGACATATCACTCACGGCGATCGGGATCGCGTACGACACGGGGGCGCAGTTCGCCACACTTGACCTCAAGACTCCGGTCGGGGACACAAGTCTTAAAGGGAATATCGTCGACTGGGCATCACCGAAATACGATTTTGAGATCACTTCGTCGCTCAATTTGACGCAAGCTGCAGATATCGTTGCTAAGGGCAGTGCACTGACCGGAGTGGCGACTTTCAACGGACGGCTAACCGGCGAAGGCGAGACCTATAAGATCGACGGAACTGTCGGCTCCGGATCTCTGCGTGCCGGTGGCATCTATCTAAAAGGAACCAACATAACCGGAACCGTCGCCGGTACCAACATAAATTACGAGGCCAACGGCACCGCGATCGCCGAGATGCTGACCTTCGAAGATTTCCGCGTCGATCTGCTCAAGACCATAGGGAACGTTCGCGGTACCGGGACGGACTTTCGCTGGTGGGGCGAATTGCAGGCGGCGGCAGCGAGTTCGAAAGATCTGTCGATCGGCGGGCTGTACCTGTCGGACGCAGTCGCGGAGATGAAAGATCGCGAACTGCGAGCGTCGGCTGGCAATGGTCGCGCAAAAAAATTTGCCATCGGCGATAAAGTATTTTCAGATTTTCAGACACGAAATCTCAGGCTTTCATTAAAGGGCGACAACATCGATCTCTCGGCTCCGGGAGCGACGGCGAGATCATTTGTCACGCCCGATTTTCGTCTCGACGGAGTCACGGGGCGTGATCTGAAGGTCAAACGTCGGCCGGGAACGACGAACGTAGATATCGGCAGCTTGCGTTCAACGACGGCCGAGGTCAAAGGTAACAAACTTAAGAATGTGTCCGCCGACGGTTTTACACTCACCGATGTTCGACGTTCGACGAGCATGTCGGCGAAGAATCTGAAAGCCGATGAGCTCGACATCGACGGCACACGCATCAATGGCATCGAAACGCCTCTTGTTACGATCGAGGCCTCGTCAGGTACCACAGTCATTTACTCGGATAAACTCCGTGTCGCAAAGCTCGACGCAGGGTCAGCCGTGCTCGGCAGCCTGAATATCGGCGGAGTGCGACTAACGATCAGGCAGGGCCGCGTCGAGGGACGTTCGAATGATATCGATGCGGGGAAGATAGCACTTACAAAAACCAAGACGTTACCGGACGGCGGAAATCTCGAAAACGTGAAATTCGCCAAGCCAGTTTTCCTCATCGAGCCGTCGGGCCGCTATCGTGCAAGTGCCGACATGAGCCTCGGCGGCGGAGCGATCGGCAGCATCTCTCTCGGAGCCGCGAAGGCAAAGGTTGATGTCAATAACGACCGCGTCGCTCTTAACGAACTCGCCGCCGACATCATGGACGGCAGCCTCGCGGGAACGGCGGTGATCGCTCTGAATAACCGCAGCCGGTCGACTCTCAAGGGAGATTTCACCAATCTCGACATCGGCAAACTCATCGCCCTCCAAGGCGGCAGTGTCACGCCGATCGAGGGGCAAACGACAGGAAACGTCGATCTGAGTTTTAACGGAACCGAGCTGAAAAATGCCAGCGGCACGCTTAATGCAAATATTTCCGCCAATGCCGGAACCGCCGAACGCGGTTTGATACCGGTTAACGGCCAGGTGCGGCTCACAGCGACCAACGGCCTTTTCAATATCGATGAGGCCGATCTGAACACAACGACCAGCAAGCTGACGGCGACTGGCAGATTTGATCTACGGGATGAGAATTCCGATCTCAACGTCGCTCTGCGTTCGACGGATGCTAACGAGATCGAACGTCTGGTGCGTGTACTCGGCATCACGACTGCGGTCGAGCAGCTCGATTCCCTACAGGCGACGCTCGCCGGCAATCTGACCTTTGACGGCACGGTAAGCGGCAATCTGTTCGATCCGAATGTTGATGGTCGTGCTTCGCTCGATTCGCTGAGCCTTCGTGGTCGTGAACTAGGCAGTGTAGCGACTGATATCAAAGCCACGCCACTCGGCGTCGACCTGACCAATGGTAAACTGACCGCACGCGACGGCGGCAATGCCCTTTTCGCGATCAACATACCGTACGCTACCCCGAACAGCACCAGCGTCAAAGCGACGCTGACCAATGTAAATGCTGGTAATCTGCTCGCCGCTCTGCCGATCGAATTGCCCGAACGTATTCGCGATCTGAGCGGTAATACGTCAGGCACGGTGGACATCTCGGGCTTGCCGAATAATGCTCAGGGCGAGATCAATCTGGCGGCGGCGAAAGGTGTGATCGCCGGTCAGGCGTTTGACGATCTCAAGGTCAAGGCAGTTTTCAGCGGCACGCAGATCAATGTCGAGCAGGCCGATATGCGTGTTGGTGCGGGCAGCTTGCGGGTAACAAAGGGCCTGTACGACCGCTCTTCAACCGCATTCGATTTCGAACTCACAGGACAGGCTGTTCCACTACCGCTTGCTATTGCCCTTCTGCCAAAGAATGACAGTATTCCGGTCATCACGGGCGATGTCGATCTGACGGCGAAGGCCAAAGGAACCGCGAACGTGACGTCGAGCTACAATGTCGAGTTCAACGGGCGTGCAGCGAATGTTCAGGTCGATCAGCAGGCTCTTGGCGAGGTCACATTCAAAGGACAGACCGTTGGCCAACAACTTACGGCCGATCTGACGGCAACATTCGACGGGCGGCCTCAGGTCATCGCTGCGACTCTCAATTTTGGCGACGAAGACATGCCGTTTACGGCGACGACCGATTTTAATCAGAGTCCGCTGGCTCCTTTTCTCGCGTTCATTCCGCAGCTCAAGACGATACCGATCACGGGCACTGGCACAGGCCGCGTGGAATTTGGCGGTAAGCTTTCGCCTGAGGTTGACGGCAAACGAGCGATCTCAGCGTCGGCTCTCAGCGGGCGAGCGAACTTCACACAGCTATCGCTGCAGATCCAGGACACGCCGCTGTCGGCGGCAGAGCCGGTGATAATAAGATTTGATTCGCGTGAGATCGTTTTTGAAAAGGCTCGTTTTGCGGGCGGCGGGTCGAATATGACGATCGCCGGAACGAAAGCTTTGACCGAAGACGGCTCGAACAACCTCTCGGTCGATGGCCGCGTCAATCTCAATCTGCTCAATCTCTTTACCAAGGACACCTTCTTCGCCGGACTTGCCGACACGTCGATCCGTTTCGTTGGGCCGAACAAGACGGCACGCGTATCGGGCACGGCCAACATGGTCAATGCCTCGGTCGCGACGTTTGTCGGCTCGGACCGTTTCTCAGCTGAGCGTGTAAAGGCACGCATTATATTTACCTCAAACCAGGTCGAGGTCGAGGAAGCGAGCGGATATCTCGGCGGCGGCAAATTCACCGGCAGCGGCGGCGGGACACTCGATGGACTTTCGGTGAGTGCATTTAGATTTTCGCTGACAGGAAATAATGTTACTGTCCCGCTGCCAAAGGATTTTAGTACTACTGGCGATGCACAGCTTGAGATCACCGGTACGCGCGTGCGCGTCGGTTCGAGCCTCGACCTTAGCATCGGCGGGCGTGTGTATGCACGCCGCAGCCTCTATACCAAGGACATTGACCTTGCTAATCTCGTCGGCGGGCGACGCGATGCAACACTGTCGGGGGCCGGCTCGACAGGGCGGCCGATCACTTTTGACGATCTCGTGATCGAGGGCCGCGATGCTCTGGTGGTCAAGAATAATATCGCGGATCTAACCGCGTCGGTCTCGCTCGTACTCTCGGGCGACGCGACGAGCCCGCGTGTCTCGGGCCGGATCACGGCAAATAGCGGCACGATCTTTTTCCGCAAAGACCGCTATGTCGTCCAGCGTGCGGTGCTCGAATTCCCGCCCGAGACCAACATCGATCCGGTAATAAATCTGCAGGCCGAATCAGAGATCGCGGGCTATCAGGTTTTTGTTAATCTATCGGGGCCGCTCAAGGACAGCGAGCAATTATCGGCGACGGTGCGTTCGAGCCCGGCGTTGCCCCAGGCGGATGTCGTGTCGCTGATTACTACTGGCGGCCTGACCAATACCGGCGGCGGCATCCCGACCTTCGCACAGACGGGCATCAATACGGCGGCTGAAATTCTGACGGATACAATTATCAATACTCCGGCGCGGCGTGCGACGGATAAGCTCTTTGGGCTCAACGTTTTCGAGATCGATCCGCTGATATCCGGCCAGCAGGCAAATCCCGGAGCACGGCTCACGGTCGGTCGCCAGATCAACAACAACTTGCGGGTCACATACGCGACCAATCTGTCGCAGGACCAGAATCAGGTGCTTGCGCTCGAATATCGTGTGTCGAATCGTCTTTCATTCGTCGCCCAATACGAGCAAAGAAGCCTGTCCAACGTGACGCGAAATCGCGACAATTTTAGCTTCGAGATACGGTTTAGGAAAAGATTTTAGGTAAGAATGATCTTTGTAACGGTCAACGATTTTCTGAGAGGCGCGCCTCGCTGGCTGCGGCGGAACGGTCGTGTCCGAAATTTCGTTCTTTCCTGTTTGCTCATATTCGGTTCGATCATCACAGCGTCCGCTCAAAATCCATACGAAAAAAAACCGATCTCCAAAGTCGAGATCGAGCTTGCGGCAAAGGCAGCCATTCCGCAGATCGTCGAGCAGTATCGGCTGCTCGCCCGCGAGACGGTCGGACCGGTTTATTCGACGCCTCGAATTCGCGACGCGATCGGAGCGCTTTATGAGAAGGGCCTCATCGACACGATCTCGGTTTCGGCGACCTTAACGACGGCCGACACTGTCGAACTGACCTTTAATATCAAGCGAAAGACTCAGGCCGGGCGTGTTGAGATCGTCGTTGTGCGGCACTCCGGATCATTGACCGACAGCGTGACCGAGCAGGAATTGCTGCTCAAGCTAAACCTCATCGCACCGGGAGCATTGCTCACCGAGCCTCTTTTACAAACCAACGCTGACGAGATCCTGACCTACCTTCGCGAACGCGGCTTCTATCAGTCAAAGGTCACATATGAGCGTCGCCCAACGCCTGACGAGCGCGAGGTTGGGGTGAAATTTACCGTCACTCCTGGTGCGCAGGCACAGGTAGCCAATTTTGCGATCAATATCGACGGCTACGCGAAGCCGATACCCGAAGCGTCGCTAAAACTGCGAAAGGGCCGCGGATATTCCCGCGAACGGCAGGTCGCGGACGAGGCGAAGGTGAGCGAGATATTGAGGAAAGACGATTTTCTTGTTCCGCAGCTCGACGAGACGCGCGTCAGGTATGACGATGAGGCGAACAGCATCTCGCTAATCATCACAGGCAAAGTCGGCCCGGTCGTAAAGGTCGCGGTCGAGAGCGAAGCGAAAAAGGTCGGCGATAGTACGCAGACCCGGCTTTTGCCAATAAAACGTGACGGAACGCTTGATTATTCGGCGATCGTCGAGGGCGAAAGGCGGCTCGAAAATTACTATCAGGAGCAGGGTTATTTCTTTGCCAATGTGAGGCCATTCTGCTCGGTCACGCCGCCGATCAGCGATAGCGAGAATGTCCCGTTGCCGAATGAAACTGAGCTTTTGTGCCAATTCCTCGGCAGCGAAGAATTGAGCGGCCGCTCGGTAGCGGTCAATTACCGCGTAGATCTCGACCGGCGTCTGACGCTGACGCGGCTGCGGCTTCGCGGTACGGGCAAACTGACAATAGAGGATATTCGCACTGTTGTCGGCTCGCAGGAGGCAAATCTGCTGGGTGTGATCCCGTATCTCGGCTACGGCCGTGGCTACACGAGCTTGACGATCCTCGATGACGACGCCAATACGATCGCGTCGCTGATGGCCGAGCTTGGCTATCGCGACGCAAAAGTTCGAGCGAATCAAGGCGTATCGCTCAATGGTGAAGAGCTGATCGTCACGTTTGTCGTCGAAGAGGGCCCGGCGTCGGTCATCTCGGATGTTTCGATCACCGGAAATAAGGCCGTCGATACGGCAACGCTTTTGGCTGAGCTGCCGAAGCTGTCGGGTGAGAATTATTCGCGTGCCCGCGAGCGAAATGCGGTGCGGAAACTTCGCGAATATTACTCAAATCTAGGCTATTACGACGCCCGGGTCGAATCGCAAATGACCGATCAACCTACGGTCGAAGTTGAGGAGAAACGCGATGTAAAGCTTGAATTCAGGATAAAGAGCGAGGGACGCAGAGTTGTCATCAATCGAATTCTCGTCAATGGTCTTGAAAACACCAAAGAGAGCTTAGTCTTAAAGGCATTGACCCTGCGAAGCGGTGAATTGCTGCGTTCGGCTGATATCTATTTGAGTGAGCAAAATCTGTACGCGACCGACGCGTTTAGCCGCGTCGAGATACAGCCGCAGAGTGCTGGCGATAGCCCCGACGGGCAGACACGCCTTACGGATATCATCATTACTCTGGATGAACAGCCGGCGCGACTTTTGACCTACGGCGGCGGAGCATCTACAGAGTTCGGTCTGAGCGGATTTTTCGACCTTCGCCACGTCAATCTTCTTGGTAATCTGTGGCAGGGCGGCGCACGTGTCAAGGTGAGCCAGCGGCAGCAGCTCGTGCAGTTTGACTTTATCAATCCGCGATTTATTCGCGATGGCGACAAACGCTGGGCTCCGTTAACGCTGTCGGCACAGTATCAGCGGGATACGACGGTAACGCGATTCTTCCGCTCGACCTTCGACAAGGGAACGTTTGGCATCGTCCAGCGTGTCGATGCTAACGGCAATCCGATCGACGAATTTGGCAACGATGCCGGCAGCCCGACGATCAATCGCCTGGCCCTCTCGGCCGAAACGAGCCGCACGATCAGCCGTAAGGACCGCAGCATTTTCTTCCTGCGATACCGCTTCGAAGACGTTCGTCTGTTTAATGTCGACAGTCTTCTTATCAAAGAGCTGCTTATACCGGACCGACGGACGAGGATCTCGGGTTTTAGCGCGACCGTAGTGCGTGATACGCGCGAAAATTGCTCTTTGAAATACTCTGTTCTCGATCTGATCGCCAAGGGCGAGCCCGGCGACCCGTGCCGCTACAACGCCAGCGACCCGACTCGCGGCCAATATCTAACGGCGGATTACAGTCTCTCTGTTCCGGCGCTCGGTGCGAATGTAGGCTTTCACAAATTTCAGGCGAGCTACAATTATTACTACACATTCCCGCGATTAAAGAATACGACGGTCGCAGCCCGCGGCATTCTCGGCCTCGCCAGCGTCTTTGCTGGCGGCGATAGATACACCGGTTCGCAGTACCCATCGCTAAATGGTTTGCTGCCGATCAGCGAGAGATTCTTTGCCGGTGGAGCGAATAATTTGCGTGGTTTTGATTTCGAACAGGCAGGCCCGCGGGTCGTGGTGATGCCGACGGGCAGATTTCTCAATAGCAGCGGCAATCAGGTCTTTCTTGATCCGTTCACGATTCCCTTTGGCGGCAACGCTCTGGCAGTCGTCAATGTCGAGGCTCGTATTCCGATCACAAAATCGATCCGTGCCGTGCCATTCTATGACGGCGGCAATGTCTTTCGCCGCGTTGGCGATATTTTCAAACGTCCAGACGTTCCCGCAAATGACGTTGCTCTCCAAAATCAACGTGCCATCTGGACGCACACCGTCGGCCTCGGCCTCAGGATCAAGACGCCCGTCGGCGGCGAATTTGGCGTCGACTACGGCCGTCTGCTAAATCCGCCCACATTTCTGATTCCACAATCGGTCGGCCCAAATGCCGAATATCGTTTGCGGTCGAGCCAACTTCATTTTAGATTTTCACAGGCGTTCTAATGATAGGTGTATTTCGGGCTTCGCCCGTCTATGTGCGGAGAAGCGTAGCTTCTCCGTCAGTCCCGCACGGCTTTGATCGCGGCTGTGCCGCTAACGCCGCAAGACTAAAGCGAGAAATTAAAACTCACAAACCCCGTCGCCTTGACCGGCTGGCCGTCTCTGACAAACGGACGAAATCTCCATTTGAGGATCGCGTCCTTGGCCGCGCTTTGGAGCATCATCGGGCCGGTGGTTTTGTCGACCTTCGCGACCTCGCCTTTTTCGTCAATGGTCACCTCGACCTTGACCATTCCGGACTGGCGTGCCGACCGTGCGGCGTTTGGGTAGACCGGCGGCGACTGTTTGGTGGCGTATGAGAGCAGCGAACCGACATCGATCGTTGATCCCGGCGCCGTTACGCTCGGCACGGTGCTGATCTGTTTTGTTTCCGCGGCCTTTGGCTCTTCTTTCTTTGGTTCGGCGGTTGGCGGTGCGGATGGGACGTAAACGGGCCGCTCGGTCTGGGCCGTTGTATTTGCAAGCAGGGTATTATTTTTTACCTCGCGGTCGCGTATGGAGTTTGCCGCGTTGTCGACCACGGGCTGATCGACCGGTATTGAGTTGTTCGCAACGGTGTTGTTTTGCGGAATGACTACGGTTGGCTCGCCGCTCACGGCGCTCAGGACGACACTTCGCGAATTGGTCATTTTCTCGCGCGTGTCGGAGATCTCATCTTTCCAACGCCGTGCGTCATAGTCGTCACGGCCCAACATGCTTCGTGAAACGCTCGCTTCCTCAAGCAATGCCATCGCGTCGGATGTTTTTGCCGGTGTCTGGCCGATCTCTTTTGACTGCGTTACGACGAGTTCTAAAGTCTCACGCATCTTCTCAAGATCGTTCAAAGCCTCAAGCGGCAACGTACGATCTGAAACAGACAATCCTAAAGCCATATATCGGTCAGCACGGCTCCGGGCACCTTTGATGACCTGGCTGGCGACGGCCATGTAGTTGGCCGAGGCGTTTGCCTTGGTAGTCTTTTGCTGTGCGTAAAATTCGTTGAGCAGCTCTTGACCGCGCTTGTAATCGCCCTGCTCGAGATAGCTGTTCATCAAAAGGACATTGACCACGGCCTGTACGGCTGCGTCATTTGTCTCTTTGCGAATGTTCTCTAATTCGTAGATCGCCGCGTTGTAATTGCGGACCGCGATGAAGGCCTTTGCCTTAGAAATGCGTTCGCGCATCACGTCACCAGATGTCGGTGCGGGCGCTAACGTGGCTACAGGCGACGGTGGAGGCGTCTGCGCGTGGGATACAAAACTAAAACCGACAAAAACCAGTAAAACCGAAGTGCAGACCCTTCTGACATTTAACGGCATTTATAGTCCTCCAAAATGACTTAAATTTTCCGTAAAGGCCAAGCGAACGTTTTTACGTGAAGGCTCACTTATACGACCCAAAACCGAAACCACAATTGGTACCAACAAATCATCGCGTTCGAGCCTCTTTCCAAGCCCGGCGTACTAATTGCCTAAACTCTTGATGATTTTATCGCGGTACGCGTTTGCGTCTATTTTTATAGCACGTTCATTGAGCGTGAGCAACCGGCGGTCGAGCATGACCACGCGGCCATTGATGATCACCGTGCGGACATCGGTCGCTTTTGTCGAGTAAACAAGAGATGAATAGACGTTGTAAAACGGTGTCTGGTTAAGGCTGTCCAAATCGACGATGACGATGTCGGCACGCTTTCCAGCCTCGAGCGAGCCGGTGATCTTGTCGAGGTGCAGAGCACGTGCCCCGCGTATCGTCGCCATCTCAAATGCCTGTTCGGCCGAGAGCGTTTTCGGGTCGCCGGAGATCAGTTTGTGCAGTTTGGCGGCCGTGTCCATTTCCTCCCACATGCTCAGATCGTTGTTCGACGCGGCTCCGTCGGTGCCGAGGCCGACCGCCAGATCGCGACGTAGCATCGCGGGAACAGGTGCGGTTCCGGCGGCGAGTTTCATGTTGGATTGCGGATTATGTGCGATGCCGACGCCACGGCGTTTTAGAATGTCGAGTTCACTGTCATTGGCCTGAATGACGTGGGCGGCAATCGTCTTATCAGTCAGAAAACCGATGCTGTCCACAAACTCGATCGGCCGCATGCCCTTATGCTTCTGCTGGATAAATTCGGTCTCGGTATTAGCCTCGGCGAGGTGAATGACAAGCGGAGCATTCAACCTATTTGAAAGATCTCGAGCCGCCAGCAAATGCTCCTGTGAAACCGTGTACGGTGCGTGTGGAGCGATCGCCGGGACGATCAGCGGATCTTTTTGCCACTTCTTAATAAACCTTTCCGTGTACGCCATTCCGTCGTCAAACGTTTTATTGTCCGGTGCCGGAAAGTCAATGACCGTCTCGCCGAGAACTGCCCGCATTCCCGCCTTCTTCGTCTCATCGGCGATCGCGTCCTCGAAATAGTACATGTCGCAGTACGTCGTCGTACCGCCACGGATCATTTCCGCAAGGCCAAGCCGCGTTCCGGCCCGAACAAACGCCTCATTCACATTCTTCGCCTCAGCCGGAAAGATAAATTTGGTCAGCCATTCCTGCAAATCCATATCATCCGCGATCCCGCGAAACAACGCCATCGGCACATGAGTATGTGTATTTATTAGCCCTGGAATGATGACTTTGCCCGCTGCGTTGATCGTGCGTTTGGCACGCGTGTTCTTAACGACGATATTCCGCGTTCCCATGATGTCGATCTTGCCATTCGTAATACCGATCGCTCCGTTCACGATCACCTCACGCTCAGCATTCATCGTCACGATCGTCCCGCCGACGATCAACAGATCAACATCGATCGCAAACCGCCGCTCCGACGTCGCCGCAGGAATACAAATTGTGAATGAAAAAAGAAGAAGAAATGCGAAGAAAAATTTCAGCTTATCCATAGCTGAAGTTACATCAAACCCAACGATAATGCAACGAGCTATTTTGTCCGATACGCCGACAAATCGACAACTTCGAAACGCGTCTTGTCCATCGGCTCTATGGCTTTAATGCCCCACTTTATCCTTCTGAGCCGTTCAACCTAGTGAAACCGCTGCTCGATGGTGGAATTTCTCCAATACTGGATGATCTCGTCTTCCGTCATTCCAGTAAAATCGGGACCAGTTAAATCGCCAAGTCTTGGATCGTACTCTGGTGTCGACATAAATTCCTCACTTTAGGAACTTCGAATCAAACGCCCGCGGAAGCAATTCTCCCATCTTTATTATCTCACTTTTCCCCTCCAAATTGGAGAGAATAACCGGCACATCTCCGCAGAATTCCCAGATGATCTGGCGGCAGACGCCGCAGGGTGGGGTTAGTTGTTCGGTGTCAACGACGACGGCTATTTGCTTGAAGCGTTTCTCGCCGCATGAGATGCCTTTCCAGATGGCGACGCGTTCGGCGCAGACGGTGAGGCCGTAGCTGGCGCTCTCGACGTTGCAGCCGATGTAGATATCGCCGCTCTCACCCTCAACGGCGGCGCCGACCTGAAAATTAGAGTACGGCGCGTATGCACGCTGGCGAGCCTTTCCTGCTTCGGTAATTAGTTTTTGTACAGATTGTTCCATCAAGTATGTTGTGGGCGATGCCCTTACTTCGTGCGGGCTTCTGCAACGACTTCTTCGCCCAGCTTTTCGCGAACGAGGCTGCAAAGGAATTCGATCCCGATCTCCTGCTGTCCGCCCTCGGGGATGATGATATCGGCGTGCCGCTTCGATGGCTCGACAAATTCCATATGCATCGGCCGCACCGAGCGGTAGTATTGCGCGATTACCGATTCCGTCGTGCGGCCCCGCTCGCTAATGTCACGCTGCAAACGTCGAATAAATCGAACATCATCCGGCGTATCGACAAAGACACGCACGTCGAGCAGATCGAGCACTCGCGGCTCGGCAAATATCAAAATTCCCTCAACGATCAGGACGGGCTTCGGTTCGATGATCTCGATCTTACTGCTTCGCGTATGCGTCTTAAAATCGTACAACGGCATCTCGACCTTGAGGCCCTGCTTGAGCCGCAAAAGGTGATTGACCAGCATATCGCTGTCGATCGAATCCGGGTGGTCGAAATTTGCCTGATGACGCTCGTCCAGCGGCATGTCGGCGAGGTTGCGATAGTAAGAATCCTGCTCGACCAGCACGACCTTCTCGGCCCCGACCGCGCCAACGATCGCCCGAGCAATAGTCGTCTTTCCAGAACCCGTTCCGCCGCAAATTCCAATGAACATAAAGAGATTCTAACAGGATGAACAGGATAGGCAGGATTGGAAGAACAAAAACCAAATCCTGTCCATCCTGTACATCCTGTTCTAATTTATTCGGGCGATCACACGCCGCAACAGCTCACCAAATACTTCAGCGGTCCGAGCTCCCGTTTCCATTACATGCGAATGATCGATCACGCCTTCTTCCATTCCCGCGGCGAGATTTGTAATGCACGAGATACCGAGTGTTCGCATTCCCCTGTGGCGGGCCGCGATCGCTTCGGGGACAGTTGACATCCCGACGGCGTCGGCGCCGAGCTGGCGGTACATACGGATCTCGGCGGGCGTCTCGTACGTCGGGCCGGAAAGCGCGCAGTAGATGCCGCGATGGATGAAGTCGGTCAACTCGGCATCGCGGCCTTTGTCGTGGCGTTCGCGGGCGATGTTTGTTGCTTCTTCGAGTGCGATCTCCTGAAACTCGCGGTCGTAAACCTCGCTCATATCCGGAAATCGCGGCCCAAAACGCTCATCATTCGGCCCGCGAAGCGGGTTTACGCCGAGGCAATTCAGGTGATCCGATATCAACATCAAGCTCCCCGGCATCATGTCCGAATTAAGGCTCCCGGCGGCGTTCGTCAGAACTAGATTCTTCACGCCCAACAAACCAAAGCTCCGAACCGGCAGCATCACCTGCTCCATGTCGTAACCTTCGTAAAAATGAAAACGCCCCTGCTGCACCGCGACCGCCACGCCGTCGATCGCCCCCAAAACAAGCTGCCCCGCATGCCCAACGACAGTCGAACGAGCAAATCCCGGGATCTCTTCATACGGGATCTTAACCGCATCTGCAACAGCATCCGCAAATGCCCCCAGCCCGCTCCCAAGAACGATAGCCGTCTTGATCTCGCCGGAATACTTTGACCTGATAAATTCGGCCGCTGCTGATGCTTTTTCGTAAGACATAAAAATTAGCTAACCGCCGAGGCGCAAAGACGCTGAGGCAAATCAGAAAGCCCTAGCAGTATAAACGAATCTCCCTTAGGATTGAATCCTCTGCGTCTTCGCGTCTCTGCGGTAAGAATCAATTCTCTTTTCTGTACGGAATCCCCAACGCCTTCGGAGCACGTGAAAGGCCGATGAATCCGGCGAGTACGATGATCGTCAGTACGTACGGGATCATTTGGATGAACTGCACGGGAACGTCTTCACCAGAAGGCATCTTGATGACGCCTTGCATCTGGATCGCAAGTGCCTCGGTGAGGCCGAAGAAGAGACACGCGACTAGCACAGGAATCGGTTTCCATTTCGCGAGGATGAGTGCAGCCAGAGCGATGTAACCGCGACCGGCGGTCATTCCGCGGGTAAAGAGTGATGACTGGCCGATCGAGAGGTATGCTCCGCCCGCCGCTGCGAGTACGCCAGATAGGACAACGGCGATGTAGCGGAGGCGAATGACATTCACACCAGCAGCGTCGGCGGCCTCGGGATTTTCTCCGGCAGCTCGAATGCGAAGGCCGAACGGCGTTTTGTAGAGCACGTACCAGCAAACCGGTACAAGCGCGACGGCAAGGATTGACGCGAGGGAAACGCGATTAAAATAGTCCGGTAGTAAAAACTCTTTTGCGATCTGCTGAGTCGAGCCGGCCGAGTCGTACATTCTACTGCTTATCACCGCCGGAAGGCCGAGCATCAATAAACTGACCGCGAAACCGGTCACGACCTGATCGGCTTCAAATTTAATGACGGCAACCGCAAAAATAAATGCGACGATCGCCCCGACCGCCATTCCGCAGAGAAATCCTAGATATGGATTGCTAAGTTCGTATGTCGCTACAGCTGCCGTAAACGCCCCCGCGAGCATCAACCCTTCAAGAGCGATGTTGATGACACCCGCCCGCTCCGAGAACATTCCGCCCAGGGCGGCGAATATCAGCGGCGTCGCGAGACGGATCGTCGAGAACAACAGAATCAATAAGAATGTTGGTGTAAGTAGGTCACCCATATATTTCCTACATTCGTGCATTCGTGGCAAAAATTAGCCACGAATGAACGAATCTGAATCTTATTTCCTCGTATACCTCTGTAGCGAAGCGACAAAAATGATGATGATCGCCTGTAGTACCTCAACCAGATCCTTCGAAACGTATTTCGTCTCAATATCTACAAAGATCTCGCCGCGTTTTAGCACGGCGAAGAAGATCGCAGCGATGAAGATGCCGAGCGGATGATTGCGTCCGAGCAGTGCGACCGCGATGCCGAGGAAACCCCAGCCATCGGAAAAGCCGTCGTAATATCGATAGCGATAACCGAGAACTTCGCCGATCGCGACCATTCCGGCGAGGCCGCCTGAGATCGTCATTGCGATGATGATCTGCTTCTTGGGCGAGATGCCACCGTATTCGGCGGCCGAAGGATTTTCGCCTACCGCCCGCAGTTCGTAGCCCCATTTAGTCTTCCAGAGAAAGACATAAACGAGAACGCACATCAGTATCGCGAGCAGAAACGCCACACTAAGGGGTACGAAATCCGGCATTCCGGGAATGTACTGGCTGATGCGCGGGATGTGTGCAGCTTTGCCGATCTCCGCTGTTTGCATGATCGGGTCGCCAGGAATTTTGTAGTAATACTGCGTAAAATAACTGACCAGCGATATCGCGACGAAGTTCAGCATGATCGTATTGATCACTTCGTGCGAACCAAATCTCGCTTTTAGAATGCCCGGAATCGCTCCCCAAATACCGCCCGCGACGACCGCCGTAACGACGCACATCAGCACGAGCAGCACCGCCGGCAGGCTATACCATGACCAGTCTTCGGTCTTGCCAAAGATATTGACCATTGCCCCGCCAAACTTGATACCGACCCACGCCGTCGCAAATGCTGCGACATAAAGCTGCCCTTCCGCACCGATATTCAACAGGCCACAGCGAAACGCGACCGCGACCGCAAGCCCCGTAAATATAAGCGGAGTCGCGATAAATAGCGTGTACCCAAAATCATTGAGCGAGCCAAACGAATTGCCGATAAGCTGGTAAAAGGTCTGAAACGGATTGTCGCCGATCAGCAAAACAATAATTCCGCCCACGACAAATGCCGCCGCTACAGCGGCCAACGGCCAGAGGATTTCGCGAAGAATCTTCATTCGATACCTGCCCGTGATCGGGCCAAACCGAGAATCTACGTGTTGAGGAAAGTGCTCAATTAATATAGCCGAGAAACGCAAAAGTGTCACCTAACGGCGTAGAAAAAGCGTATATTTTTAGTAGCATTGGTCATGGACACAGACTTGACAATAAGACACTCAAGTTTTATTATTCTTATAGACTAAGCACGAGGTGTTTTAGAATGAGATTTGACAGATTTACTATCCGCGGCCAGGAAGCCGTGCAAGAAGCGATCACGCTTGCCGAAAAAGGCGAGAACCAGCAGGTCGAGCCCGAGCATCTGCTCGCGACGATGATGGCTCAGGCCGAGGGTGTTGTTAAGCCAATATTGGGCAAGATCGGTGCGAACGCGCAAACTATTCTGACCGATGTTGAGGCGGCGATCGCGAAGTTTCCAAAGGTTTCCGGCGGGCAGCAGTATTTTAGCTCACGCACAAATACCATCTTTCAGGACGCCCAAAAAGAAGCCGAAAAGATGCAGGACGAATACATGTCCACCGAGCATCTTTTGATCTCGATCGCCGCCGAAAAGGAAGGCGAAGCAGGCCGAATTCTGCGTTCAAACGGCATAACAAGCGAGGACCTCGAAAAAGTTATTACCGACATGCGCGGCGGTTCGCGGATCACGGATCAGAACGCAGAGGAGAATTTTCGCGTCCTCGACAAATACGCGCAAGACCTGACCGAACGTGCCCGCAAAGGCAAGCTCGACCCCGTCATCGGCCGCGACGACGAGATTCGTCGCACCATTCAGATCCTGTCGAGACGTACGAAGAATAATCCAGTTCTAATTGGCGAACCGGGCGTTGGTAAGACCGCGATCGTCGAAGGTTTGGCTCAGCGTATAGTCTCAGGCGACGTCCCCGAAACGCTCAAAAACAAACGCCTCGTCTCGCTTGATCTCGGCGCCATGCTCGCCGGTGCTAAGTATCGTGGTGAATTTGAAGACCGTCTGAAAGCCGTTCTCAACGAGATCGAGAAAGCCGAAGGGCAGATAATTCTCTTTATCGACGAGCTGCACACACTTGTCGGCGCGGGTGCGAGCGAGGGAGCTATCGACGCTTCGAACATGCTCAAACCGGCATTGGCCCGCGGCACTCTGCGGGCGGTCGGTGCGACGACTTTGGCCGAGTATCAGAAATACATTGAGAAAGATAAGGCTCTTGAGCGTCGCTTCCAGCAGGTTTATATCGGCGAGCCGACGGTCGAAGATACGATCGCGATCCTACGTGGTTTGAAGGAACGCTACGAAGTTCACCACGGTGTTCGTATCAAAGATGCGGCTATCGTTGCGGCGGCTACGCTTTCAAACAGATACATCACAGACCGCTTCCTTCCCGACAAGGCGATCGATCTGATCGACGAGGCTGCATCCCGTATCCGCATTGAGATCGATTCACTGCCGCAGGAGATCGATGTGCTTGAACGCGAGATCTTGCAACTTGAGATCGAGCGACAAGCCCTTTCGCGTGAGACTGACAAGAAATCGAAACAACGTCTCGATGACATCGAACGCCGTATCGGCGATCTCAATGAGACCTCCTCAGCTATGAAAGCCAAATGGCAATCGGAAAAGGACGAGATCGAAAAGATGCGCACCGCCAAAGAGCAGCTTGAGCAAGCCCGTCTCGAACTCGAACAAGCCCGACAAGCCGGAGATCTGACAAAAGCCGCCGAGATCCAGTACGGCCGTATTCCAGATATCGAAAAGTTGCTCGAATCTGAACAGGCCCGCCTCGCGGAACTCCAAAAGGATGGCGTTTTCCTTAAAGAAGAGGTTGACGAAGAAGATGTCGCCGAGGTCGTTGCGAAATGGACGGGCGTTCCCGTGTCGAAGATGCTGGAGGGCGAGATGCAAAAGCTCGTCCAGATGGAGAGCAACCTGGGCCGCCGCGTGATCGGCCAAAGCGAAGCTCTCGAAGCAGTTTCAAATGCGGTCCGGCGCGCACGTGCCGGTTTGCAGGACCCGAATCGACCTGTCGGATCGTTCATTTTCCTCGGACCGACCGGCGTCGGTAAAACCGAGACCGCCCGAGCTCTCGCCGAATTCTTATTCGACGACGAACGGGCGATGATCCGCCTCGACATGTCCGAGTACATGGAGAAACACGCCGTTGCCCGCATGATCGGCGCACCTCCAGGATATGTCGGTTACGAGGAAGGCGGCCAATTGACCGAGGCGGTAAGGCGTCGGCCGTATTCTGTCGTGCTATTTGACGAGATCGAAAAGGCGCATCCTGATGTCTTCAATCTACTGTTGCAGATCCTGGACGATGGCCGTCTGACCGACTCGAAGGGTCGTGTTGTTGATTTCAAAAACACGGTGCTGATCATGACGTCGAATCTCGGTTCGCGTGAGATACAGACCGCGGCGGAAAATCCATTGGTCGATAGAGATGTCAGGACCGAGGTGCTACAGGTATTACGCGATCATTTCAAGCCGGAGTTTTTGAATCGAATCGACGACATTGTTGTGTTCAAGCAGCTCGCAAAGGAACAGATCGCGACAATCATCGACGTGCATCTAGAGAAACTGCGAAAGAACCTCGAAGAACGCGGCATCACGCTCGAACTCGAGCAGACAGCGAAGGATCTGCTCGTCGAGGAAGGTTACGATCCGGTGTACGGGGCACGCCCGTTAAAACGTGCGATCCAGTCGCTGATCCAGAATCCGCTGGCTGTTAAACTGCTAAACAGTGAGGTCGGCTCGGGGCAGACCGTCCGCGTCTCGGCGGCAAATGGCGAGATGCAATTCGCGCCGACAGAAGGCGGAAAGACTGCCACAGGGCAATAAATATCGGTGCGGGAAATGTGTGGAACATTGGAACGGCTGTTCGTAAATAGGGCGGACTTTTGTAATCGGCCCTCAAGACTTACTATCTAATTAAGGTGTTAAGAAAACGAAAAATGCGTCACGAAGAGATCGAACAAGATCAGGCAAACGGTAAAATACCTGTCAACGACAAACGGCGATTCAGCCCCGATGGCGAATACATAGCTGAGGAAGAGTTACCGGCCGAACCTGTGCGACCGGTCGCAGAGATTGCGCTTGAGTCAAAGCTAAAAGCTGAGACCGAGCGTCGCGAGGCGGCCGAGAGCAAGCTGATCGGTGTTCAGGCAAAGTTTGAAGAAGCAAAATCAAACCTCGAACGCGAAACGTCCGAGATGCGCGAGCGTCTCAAAAAAACGCTCGAAGCAAAGGCCAGTCAGGACCAGTTCAATTTCCTGACAACACTCTTGCCTGTGCTCGACAATCTCAATCTTGCGGTCGCCGCCAGCGAAACAGACGCTGATGTCTCGCATCTTCGCAGCGGTGTTATCGGTACTGCTCGTTCCTTCGAGCAAGCATTGATCAGCGTCGGCGTCGAGCCTGTGGTTTCGGTCGGTGCGGCGTTTGATCCTGAGGTTCATCAGGCGATCGACACTGCGGAGGTCGAGGCCGAACGGGACGACACGGTTACGAAAGAGTATGCGCGCGGCTACAGATTCGGTTTGCAGCTACTGCGTCCGGCAAAGGTTCAGGTCGGTAAAGCGAAAGTTCGATCGGCAGGCGAATGAGTTTGCCGCCTAGCGGCGGAACGACCTGGCTGACCGCGCCAGTAATTTGCTTCTATAACAATTTCGCAAGTGTTATGATGTAGGTTGCCGGTCGGCTTTTGATTTAATAAGCAGTACAGATATATGGCAGACATAGACGCATACAAGGATAAATTCAGCGACAGCGGACAGCGCATTTTAGAGACCGCACTGGGCGAATCCAGAAAGCGCGATCAAAACTATGTCTCCATCGAGCATATTTTGCACGCAATAGCGTTTGAGGAAGAAGACCTTTTTTCCTCGACGATGCGTGACCTGTCGGTCGACCCGCGCAGCGTCAAATTGCTGATCGAAAAACGCATGGACAGTGGCCGTCAACACTCGGGCAACGGATTTCGTATCGCACCTGAGACAACTGAGCTTTTCAAACGCGCGATGGACCGTGCTCGTTCGCAAGGGCGGCGTGTGATCGATAGCGGCGATATATTTTACGTGTTGTCCAACGACGAGCGCAGCGTTCTCAATGAAGTTCTACAGAATCTAGGCGTACCAAGTGACGAGGTCGCTCAGACGGCCCGCACACGAATCAAGAAGCGCGAAAAAGAAGAGGAACGTTCGAGGCAGAAATACGAACTGCCGTCATTCCTCAAGCACTTCGGCGTCTCAATGAACAAGCTCGCCCGGCAGGACAAGATCCCACCGACGATCGGCCGCGAAAAAGAGATCCTGCAAATGATCGAGATCCTCTCGCACCGTGAGCGATCCAATTCTCCAATGCTGGTTGGCGAACCAGGCGTCGGCAAAACCGCCGTTGTCGAGGGTCTCGCACGACTGATCGAGCTCGAGCCGGAGAAGGTTCCGGCTAGATTGCGTGACGCTCATATTGTGCAATTACAGATGGGCGGACTGGTCGCGGGCACGATGCTTCGGGGAATGTTTGAGGAGCGTATCAAGGGCATTATCGACGAGGTGAAAGAGAAAACACACATCATTCTCTTCATTGACGAAGCTCACACCATCATCGGTGCCGGTGCGGCGATGGGAACGACTTCGGATGCGGCGAATATGTTCAAATCGTCGCTCGCACGCGGCGAACTCCGGATCATCGGCGCGACGACGATCACCGAGTATAAAGAATATATCGGTGAGGACGAGGCTCTCGCTCGACGTTTTCGCCTGGTCAAGGTTGATGAACCAACAATCGCTGAGACCAAGCAGATCTTGATGGGTCTCAGGCCGCGTCTGGAGAAGAATTATTCGGTAACTATCTCGGACGAAGCAATAAATATGGCCCTCGAGATGTCGCCGAAGTACATTCGCAATCTGCATTTGCCCGACAAAGCGATCGGCTGGCTCGACACGGCCTCGGTCAAGGTCGAGATCAATGAGCCGTCTGAGATGATCGTCCGGCCCGAACACATTATCGACGTCATCTCTCAGGAATCACGCATTCCGAAGGACATGATCTACCGCGACACGTCGGATCGTTTCTCGCAAATGGAGATCGATCTCGCCGGGCGTGTGATCGGACAGAAGGATGCGGTGCGTTCGGTTGCTGAGAGATTGCGGCTGAACAAAGGGCCTTTAAAGGACAATCACTACGCCCCCGATGGCGTACTGCTCTTCCTCGGCCCGACCGGCGTCGGAAAGACCGAACTTGCCAAGGCTGTCGCCGAATTTATGTTCGGTGACGAGTCGAAAATGGTTCGCATCGACATGTCAGAGTACGGTGACGGGACAATCGGCATCGAGAAGCTCATCGGCATGCCGCGCGGCATTGTCGGCAGCGAACGCGGCGGCATTTTGACCGAACAGCTTCGCGATAACCCGTACACTGTCTTGCTTTTAGACGAAGTCGAAAAGGCGTCGCCGTATCTGATGAACATCTTCCTCCAGGCCTTTGACGAAGGCTGGATCACTGATGGACGCGGCAAGAAAGTTTACCTGTCGGATGCGATCGTCATCATGACATCGAATCTCGGCTCGGAAAATTTCAAGCGCTATGAAAAGCCGCTCGGATTTGGCCAAAAGACGCTCGGCGAGATGAAGAACATCCGCCAGGACGTGATGAAGGCCGCCGAGACGCGATTTACGCCGGAATTTCGCAATCGCATCGACGAGATCATCATCTTCTCGCCGCTGACAATGGACGAGGTCCGCGAGATCGCCAAGCTCTACCTCGCCAAGATCCAGCGAAATATGGAACGCCAGGGCAAGGTCGTCGAGGTCACCGACGCGGCTCTCGATCTGCTTACGGAAAAAGGATTTAGTCCGGCGTACGGCGCCAGGTTCCTAAAACGCCACATCGATCAGAAGGTAAAACTGCCCATCACCAACGAGTGGAAAGCCGCGATCAAGTTCGTCGTCGACGCCGTCGAAGGCGAGATCACCGTCAAACCGGGCGAGGTCTTCAGTCTTAACTAAACCCGGCAGTTATTTTCGGCATCAAAGGCTTCGGTGGTAATATCACAGGAGCCTTTTGTGTGAGGTTTTGCACTATGTTGGAAACATACAAAGCGACAATTCATGGTCATACGATCGAATGGGATGGCAATGGACCCGACGGATTAACAGACGGTCGTGAGATCAAAGTCGAGGTAACCGTCGTGAACGGGGCAAAAACGTTGCCAAGATCGGATGGTAGGAAGATGGCGGAGGCCTTAGAAAAACTCGCCGCACTTGGTGGCCCAAAGTCGTTTCCAGATCCCGATGAATGGTTACGCGAGACTCGAAAAGACCGCCCACTTCCGGGACGCGAATGATCCTACTCGATAGCGACATTATTATTTATTCTGCCCTTCCTCAGAATATAGAGTTGCGACGACGAATTGTCTCTGGGAATCCATACGCATCCGCCATTAGTTTAGTCGAGGTCTTGGGTTTTCATAACATTAGCAAGAATGAGGCCGTCTACCTCGGTGAATTTTTTTCTGCTACGGAGGTGATCCCGATCTCCGAGGCCATTGTGGAGCAGGCAATTTCACTTCGACAAATGCGAAAGATCGGGCTTGGAGATTCATTGATCGCATCGACGGCATTAGTCCATGGTCTTTCTCTAGTCACAAATAACTCCCAAGATTTCAAATGGATAGAATCTCTCACACTGATCGATCCTTTCGAGGAGAACGCATGAAGTTATCGCGCGCCTTTATTTTTTTAGTTGTTTTCGCTGCAACCGCGCCGCTTTTCGCACAACCGGCCAACGACTCGGACAAGGCGAAAGCAATCGTCGCAAAGGCCGTTCAAACTCTCGGCGGTGACCGCTACCTGCAGATCCGTTCGCAGGTCGGCAAGGGCAAGTTCAGCGTGCTTCGCGAGGGCGGCGTGGTCTCGTTTCAGGCGTTTTTGGACATCATCGTATTTCCGGATAAAGAACGAACTGAGTTCAAAGAGAGTGGTTCACGCACGATCCAGGTCAATAACGGCAACACGGGTTGGATCTACGACGGTGCTCAGGAACGCCTGAAAGACATGACCGAGGCACAGGTCGCCGATTTCAAACGCGGTATTCGCACGAGCCTCGACAACTTGCTTCGAGGCGGCTGGAAAGGCGATGCCGAACTGAGCTATGTCGGCCGCAGGCAGGCGACCCTGGGAAAACGCAACGACGTCATCAAGCTCACCTACAAAGACGGCTTCTTCATCGAGTTCGAATTCGCCGAAGACGGCACGCCCCAAAAATCGATCTACACCCGCACCAACCCCGAAGGCGAAGAGGTCAAAGAAGAAGACCGCTACGCCCAATTCATCGAGGTCGGCGGAATTAAGTCACCCTTCATCATCGACCGCTTCACCGGCGGCAAACAATCCTCGCGTATCAATTTCGAATCAATAGAATTCAACAAACCCATCCCCGACTCGATCTTCGCTAAACCGGCAAACGCCAAAGACGCGAAGAAGGAAGCGAAGTATTAGTTTCGTATGACCAAATGTATTTTGTATGACCACGCGACAGTTTTTATGACCGCTGAGTGCTTTTTATGACCGCTTTTTCAGCGCTTTTTCGGGGAATAGAGAGAATCGAGAATATCGCCGGAACACACCCGGCACCAACGGCATCGCTCACCGCTTTTCTTTTATCTATTCGTGCTTAATTCGTGTAAATTCGTGGCTAGACTCCTTAAGAGTTCTAACCACGAATATTCACAAATTGATCACGAACAAAGACGAATAAAAAATGCTTGACAACTACGCAACGATGTGCTATCTATAATACATAATGCCGTCTCAGGCATTCCCACTATTATGGATAGAGATCTCGAAAAGTTTCGCGGCGGGCCTAATAAGCCTGCCCAATACCGCATGCGCGTCACGTTGAACAAGTCGAACGTGCTCTCGTTCAACCAGAACACCTACCACGAGCTTGGCAAGCCGCCCGCCGCCTATCTCTATTTCAGCCGCAGCCGAGACCTGATCGCCGTCGAACCGGTCCACAGCCTCAATCTACCCGAGGCCTTCCCCATCCTCACAAAAAGTTCCGGCTACCGCATCAACGCCGCCGCCTTCTGCCGTCACTTCGGCATCCACGTCGACCGCAGCATCCGATTCATCGACCCCGAGATCCGCGACGGCAAACTAGAACTAAAGCTAGCCAACACCGTCTCAGTCGCACAGGTGCGGAAGAGGAAAGTATAGCTGGGCGGGAGCTATGCGAGGCAGCAAATCTCTGGTAAGGTATCATCCGTGCAAGGCGTCATCTCGAAAAATCAGATAGATAAGCTGGGCGATCGTCTGCGGTCAGAAGCATCAGTTGACGAAGATCTGGTGATGCTTGATGAATATCGCCGCTCGTTTAACGAAGCGTACGAAGCCATAGTCGCCATCTTCACCGGCGTTCTAAGACTTCCGACCACGGGGCGACCGGCGAAATCGACGCAATCGATCCAGGACAAGCTTCGTCGCGAGAGTATTCGATTGTCCCAGATACAGGACATTGCGGGTTGCCGCACCGTAGTGATGAATACGGAGGAGCAAGAAGAAGCCCTCTCGATGTTCATGAGGGCGGCCCATTCCAAAGGGATCGAAACGACGATTCTTGATCGACGACTGCATCCTAGCTATGGCTATCGCGCAGTTCACGTTATCTGTTTCGTACACGGTCGCTGGGTCGAGGTGCAAATTAGAACCGACCTGCAACACGTGTGGGCCCAGTTATCAGAAAAGCTCTCGGACAAATTTGATCCTACGATCAAATACGGTGGCGGTGGCGAACGCGTACAAAACGAGCTGGAACGAATCTCAAATCATATTGCGGAGGTCGAAGCGGACGAAAAGGAAGTCTGGATGAGCCGCCAAACTGCCCGCGAACAGGGTCGCGAGGAGACACCGGAGCAAATTCAGGGGGCCTACGAGGTCGACCAACGGAGGGAAGAGACAAGAGAAGCCCTACGACAGATGATGTTTGCTATACTTAAGCTTACGGGTGACGTAATAGTTTAGCCCTGAATACCATGATTTTTCTGATCCAGTACAACAGACGTCAAGGCGAGAGGATCTTACTGAGAGAATTCTCGGATTCCGAGAAAGAGATCGCGGACCAAGCTCGCATAGACCTCGAACTCGAGTTAAGAGCCCGACGCATTACGGATGAGGTCGTTTTGCTCCAAGCCAGATCAGAATACGAACTCCGCCGCACCCATGGCCGCTATTTCCACGACCTCGTCGGCCTCAGCGTGTTGCCCGCTCATTAGTCGTCGTCACCGCCGCAAGTCGATTCTTTTGGCTTTACCCCAACTCCGACCGCCTCCGACAAAAGAAAAGAGCGTTGTCGCCCGATGCCCTCGCCCAGAACCGCGAGGGCCGGACTCCGGGGCGTGAGCGAACGCGATCGACCGGCGAGGCACAGCCATCGCCGCACTGCGATACGGCAAAGCCGCGCTTATGAACTGATGAACTGCCAATGGACTGATGAATTGCCACTAGCTTCAGCTAGTGGAAAACTGCCCCCAAGAGCATCCGGGCTTTAGCCCAACCTCACTGCGTGCTGCACAGCCGCAACCCGCGAAGCGGCACATAGCCCCAGCTCCCCTCCTGCCCGAGGAGGAGTGGCGGCGTTTCGCCGTCGGGGTGAAGGGAGTAGGGCGGGGTTCAGGTCGAGCGAAATCTCCTCAGCCCGTCTAGACGGGCTTACGATCAACTGGCTTTAGCCACATGTGCCTGACACGGACTCTCCATTGAAGACAATGGCAAAGCCATAATCTAGTCGTTGATGCCTAATTCCTTGAGAGCCTGCGTAAGGTCCTCGATATATTTCTCTTCATCAAAATCGACTTGGTTCCATTTGATTTCTCGTTTATCCAACTGTGGATTAAAATAACACCGCCAGCCGTTCCCGGTACGATCGATTGCCCATCCGCGGTTCGGATTCTTGATGTACTCCGGGCTAACATCGACCCATTCAAACCTGCCGTCGATCACTTTCTTATCCAAGTATGAAGCGTAGCCACCGGTCCCCGGTTGCCATCGACCTCGATTACCGATGGCGTTTCGATTTCCTTTCGGGGCTCCGTTTGGAGCGTTACGAGATCCGAGCCCAAGGGCCACGCGGACTCTGTCAGAATTGGTAAGATCTCCGCGGCCCCAAATCTCTGGAAACGCTGACTCAAATTCACCTAAAGCAAATACCACGCCGATTAAATGTGTATTCTGTTTCATACTCATCTCATTATACTCAAATATTAATGTTTGTCAATAGAAGAGTAAAAGTTTTCATTCCCTAAAAAGAAGGAAGACAAGCCGCCCCAGCAATCGGCCCTCCCATTTTCCATTGAGGTTCTCACTTCTCAATTTCCTTCGATCTCCGCGACCGAAAGATGCCAAAGCAAAAACAACCCGACTCTCTCGACTCTCCGAACTCTAAACTCTCTAAACTCGTGAGTCACTCCGGCGATGTCTGGAATAAGGAGTAGAAAAGATTGCGAGAATCGAATGCATACCCCGATCCTTCTTTTCAGCGACGAATGTATGGTGACTCTTATCCGCTTTGCAGCACCCAAGGCTCTATGGGTCATTCGCCCGTGGCGACGGGAGTGTTGAACGAATTCCGTTGTATAATCGCGTGGAGAGAGTAATCACTTAAACGATATGCCCGAACCGCAAATCCTCGTACAGGACATACCGAATCATCGGGAACCGCGGATGTATGCTGCGCGCATTTTCAAATCAGCCGCAGGGAATCCATTCGATAATAAACTCGTTAGTGCATCTACCATCACCCACGTTGGTGAAAAGAAGGTTGTTTTTCCAGTTCCTTCACATGCCGCCCTATGCCTGAACCTCGCTAATCAAGCTCACAAGCGAGCGGAGGATTTGTGGAACTCCGACATTTTCGCGACGACCTCTTACGGAGCGGCGGTCGAGGACAATCTGCCGGTTCTCTTCGATTTCTTTGAGCAAGTAATTCTCAATGTAGTCTTCTCACACACTGCGCTGGAAGCATTCTGTAATGGTGCGATTCCAGATGATTTTGTATTTGCTCGAACGCGTCAAGATAAGAAATGTGAGGAATCGTATACGAAAGAACAAATCGAGAGGCATCTCTCGCTAGACACAAAGTTAGCCGAGGTATTGCCGGAAGTTACCGGGACGGCTTTTCAAAAGGGAACATCCCTATGGACTGATTATGCGGGTCTCCGGGAAATTCGTGATCGGATTATTCACGTCAAGTCGGCCGACATGGGCACTGAAATTGGAGAGGGCAGAAGTATATGGGCCGATTTAATTAAGCGTGGAAAAATTGACTCGTCGCTAGTCGCTCATAAGATCATCAAGCATTTCCCTCTTAAGCTAGACGATTCTACACCCGTAGCTTCAGGTCGGAATCAATGGGTCAAACTGTTTCCGTTCAAAATCCTATAAGGTTATGAGATTATTATTGCGCCTATCAGTCATATTTTTGTTCACGGCAATCGTTCAGGCCCAAGAATCCTTACCAGATTTAGCTAAGAGAATTAGACCGTCAGTTGTTACTGTAACTGCTAACCATAAATCTAGAGATATAGTCGAAACCGGAAGCGGCTTCTTTGTTGGACTGCCCGCCGATTTAACAAATAGAAAAACCGAAGATGTAAAGACATTCGCCCGCCGCATTAGAAGCAAATTTGATTCTTACTACGATAAAACGGATACGGAACTTGTGCGGCGCATTCTAGAAAGGTATCCAGAATATAGGCAGAAAGTTACTTTTTCCGGTTCTTTAGAAAATAATGCTCCCATTATTATCAGAGTAAACTCCTCACCGACTGGCACTTTTATTGTAACCAACTGGCACGTTGTTAAAGATGCAAAATCAATAAATATTAGAACTCACGACAAAAGGACGTTCAAAGCTACCGTTGTTGCTTATTCAGCACTTGGAGATATTGTTCTGCTGCAAACCGAGGCTCCGAAAGGCAAATACGATCCGCTAGAAATAGCAGATACCTACCCTGAAGAAGGAGAGAATGTAATAGTAATTGGCAATCCTCTAGGGCTTTTTGAGGGAAGTTTATCTACTGGCATAGTGGCCGCAACAAGAGATTTACCTGGAATTGGAGAAGTTGTACAGATCACCGCGCCGGTGTCGCCCGGAAATAGCGGAAGTCCTGTCATGGACTCGGAAGGTAAAGTGATTGGAATCGTTACATTTGGCGTAACTAAGGGACAAAATCTCAACTTTGCGGTCTCTAAACGACTTCTGGAACGGTTACTTTGTCCGCAAGATCCAATAGCTCTGTACTAGGTAGATTAAGACGCCTAAAGGTGTGGGTAAATCGCTCACAGCCGCACAAGTTGGTCACGAAGCGGGCTCTGGTTGAGATTTTCAGGTATCTGGCGAAGACTGTCTTGCGAGAAGGAGCCCAGTCGCTACCGCTCCCGGTTCTGACTCTCCCTCGGATCTGGTTTCCAGCCGGGGCCGGGGTTGCGGCCGCGGGAGACTCGGGTGGTTTCGGTTAGGTCGAGGATGAGGATGCCGTTGTGGTTTAGTTCGGGTTTGACGAAGGCCTCGGTGTTACGCTTCGAGCAAGATCTTCGGATTCTTTCGTGCGATCGACAAGAGCTTAAGGCTGGCGCCGTTCGGTTTGCCGTGGCCTTGTTCCCAGGATTGGACGGTCTTGGGTGAGATATTCAGGTATCTGGCGAAGATTACCCCTTGGATTCAAAGTGGTAGGTATTCGATTCGGTTGTACCATTCGCCGGGGTGACTGCATTCGGCGAGGGTGATGATCTCTTGGATGGACGGGCCGATCGGATAATTTTGACGAATTAGAAAAAGGCCGGGCATTGGTTTGCGCAGTCGGATTCGAGCGGCGGCGTGGAATTCCATTGAGCTGAGGTCGTGGCTGAGGATGACGCGATCTTCGGCGGCGGCAAATTCGAGGACTTCCGGATCAGGACGTTCTCGCACTATCGTATCCCACACGCGGATGATATCGAGATTGGGCAGACGTCGTATTACGCCTGCCAGAATCGGTCCGCTGAAGTCTTCGTCAGCGAGAAAGCGTATCATTTGTTCAGCTGGCCATTCTTGCGCGCAAGCAACATCTCGCGGGTGATGTGATTCGGTCTCGCAAGATTCTCCAGACGTTTTCGCTCGAATTCAGCCGCCCGTTTCGCGAGATATTTATCGACAGCCGCCTTATTGTGAAGATAATACGAGATCGCACCGTGAATCTCCGCTAGTGTAAGACTGTCGAAAGCGTATTGGATCTCGGCAGGCGTTTCGCCTCGGTTGAAGGAATAGACTACGGAATCGAGCGAAACACGAGTGTTACCAACACGAAGAGTGCCGCCCTCAACCCGGCGAACTATTTTTGGCAATGTTCCAAAAGTGACCGACATAACAATTGGATAATAACATAAAATGCCCTAGCTCAGGCGGCAGAATTAGTGCGCAAAAAAGGCGGCCGAATCGACCGCCTTTTTCCATTGTAAAACTGCCACCCGCTGCTCCCTCCACCCCGTCGGCGAAGCGCCGCCACCCCTCCTCAGGCAGGAGGGGAGCTGGGAATCTGACTAGACGAACGCAAAGTCGAATTGGGCTTGGTGGATGGATTTGTCGGAGGTTACGTCGACGTTGCCGAGGTGTGCCTCTAACTCTTCCATGACCTCGCGTTCGGAATTGCGCAGGGCGTTGGCGACCTCCGGGTGGACTCGGAGAGTCGTGTGGTGGACGTCTTTGTTGATCCGGGCGAGGCGTCGGGCTTCGCTTAGGATCTCGTAGCAGACGGTGGTCGGCGATTTGACCCAGCCGGAGTTTTCGCAGTAATCGCAGGGGGCGCACATTGTACGTTCGAGCGACTGCTTGACGCGTTTGCGGGTCATTATTATCAGGCCAAAGTCGTTGAAGGACAGCACTTTAGTAGGCGACTTGTCCTTTTGCAGAGCTTCCTGCAAGGCCTGTGAGACCTTGTGCCGGTTGCGTCGGTCTTCCATATCGATCAGGTCGAGCACGATGATGCCACCGAGATCGCGGAGGCGAATTTGCCGTGCGATCTCATCGACCGCTTCCATATTGGTGCGGGTGATCGTGTCCTCGAGACGGGCGTTGCCTTTGCCGACGAATTTGCCGGTATTGACGTCGATCGCGACGAGGGCCTCGGTCTGATTGATGACG
>JANPDK010000080.1:0-24481 GCA_031431415.1 Acidobacteriota bacterium
GAGTTTTTTACGTTCATGCTCCCATTCACACGCGGCGGCCAGGCTCCGAATGTCAGCGAGATCCCGACCGCGTCCGGGCGTGCATTCGTTATAGAATATGAGCGTTATCGCGACGTTTTTGTTTTCAATGATGACACGTCAAATGTTATCGACAACGGCATCTTCGCATCGAATTTTCGATATTCCTGGGCACGCCTGAGCGAAGACGCACTGCCGGACGAATTCATTCTGGTCGATGGCAATTGCCTCGAGATCGACGGGCGTGAGATATTTGACACGCACGAGCTGACATACGCATCGATCCGGCGTCTGGGCGGCGATCTATACACCAAAACCGACCTCGGACGTTCGATCAGATCACTGGGCGACTAAACCCCGCTAAATCGTTGAAAAAACGTATCTTACAATTTATTCCAAGCTTTCATAAGGGCGGTTCGGAAAGTCAGTCAATCGCTCTAACCGGACTCTTGAAAGCGGAAGGCTCGTTCGATGTATTTGCCGCCACGCTCAACGGCGAAGGCGTCCTGCGTCCGACAGCAGATGTGATCGGCTTACCTGAAATACCGGAGTTCGCATTAACTTCCTTTTACAATCCAAACTTCGTCCGTCAGGTGCGGTTGTGCTCAAAATATTTGATCGAGAACAAGATCGACCTAGTCCATACGCATGACTTTTACACCAACGTCTTTGGCATGGTCGCCGCGGCGTATGCCGGAATCTCGGCTCGTGTCGCCTCAAAACGTGAGACCGGCGGTGTACGAACCCGCAGTCAGGAATCGGTAGAAAAATTGGCATTTAGTGCTGCTAATGCAGTCGTCGCTAATTCTGAGGCAGTGCGGGAATATCTGATAAAACGCGGGGTATCGCCCAAGAGAATTCACATTATTTACAATGGTATCGCTCCTGAGCCACCGGCGACGAAGAGCCTGAAAGCCGAAGATCTCGGCCTGCCCGAGGACGAATCGATCCGATTCGTCACCATGGTTGCGAATCTGCGGCATGATGTGAAGAATGTCCCGATGCTTCTGCGAGCCGCTAAACGTGTCTCAGAAACAGAAATGAATGCTCATTTTGTGATCGCAGGCGAAGGCGAGTTGGCCGGAGCGTTAAAGGATTTGGCGAGTCAACTCGGAGTCGCCGACAAAGTGCATTTTATCGGTAGATGTGATGACATACCAGCGTTGCTATCGCTGTCGCATGTATGCGTGCTGACGTCGATCGCGGAGGGATTTTCTAATTCAATCCTCGAATATATGAGAGCCGGAAAGCCCGTGGTCGCAACCAACGTCGGCGGTGCGGCCGAAGTGATCGTAGATGGAATGACGGGATATCTTGTCGATTCCAACGACGACGAAGTTCTGGCCGACCATCTGTTAGAATTTCTGCGAGACGAAACGAAAGCCAAAGAATTTGGAGCGAAAGGCCGCGAGGTCGTTGTCGAGAAATTTTCTCAGAAAACGCAAGTGGATCGAACAATAGAGATTTACAATAAGCTTTTGGCCTGACCCTATCATGTGTGGAATTGCCGGGATCGTCGGGGGTAGAGACAAAGACGATTCGATCAAAAATACAAAGTCCATGTTGGAGGCCCTGAAGCATCGCGGGCCCAACGACGAGGGTCTGCACGCGTGGGGCAGTGCGGCTTTCGGCCATCGACGGCTCTCTATTTTCGATCTCAGCTCGGCCGGGCATCAACCGATGCTGTCGTCGGACGGTGAGATCGGCATCGTGCTTAAGGGTGCGATATACAATTTTCGCCCGCTGCGTCGCGAGCTCGAAGCCTGGTTGCGGTTTGAAAGCGAATGAGCAATCCCCGTCCGATCAAGGTTCTGATAGTCGCTCCTGCTCTGCCGATGGTTGGCGGACAGGCGGTTCAGGCCGTGAGATTGCTGGACAAGTTTCGCGAGGAAGCCGAACTGCAAGTCGATCTACAGCCGGTCAATCCGGTATTTCTTCCGGCATTACAAAAAATCAAATACGTCCGCACCATTCTTACAAGCTCAAAGTATCTCTTTGACCTGTTGGTCAAGATTCCCCGGTACGATGTGATACACATCTTCTCCGCGTCGTATTTCTCATTTCTATTGGCTCCAACACCGGCGGTTCTTATCGCGAAACTCTTCGGAAAAAGGACGATCCTGAACTATCATAGCGGCGAAGCCGTGGATCATCTCAGCAACTGGAAAACTGCTGTTCCGATAATTCGTCTTTTTGACAGAACGATCGTTCCATCGGGCTATCTGGTCGATGTATTTGCGAAATTCGGCCTCAATGCCGAGCCAATCGCTAACTTCATCAACCCTGAGAATTTCACGCGTCGCGAGCGTGATCCGCTGAGGCCCGTTTTCCTTTCTAACCGCAATTTCGAAGAACTTTATAACGTCGGCTGTGTCCTGAGAGCCTTTGGGATCATACAAAAAAAGTATGCTGACGCTCGCCTAATTGTCGCTGGTGACGGAGCAGAAAAGGAGAAAATTCACCAACTGGCGAAAGGCCTACTGCTCGAAAACGTAGAGTTTCTTGGTTCCGTACAGCATAAGGAAATGGCGTCGCTATATGACCGAGCAGATATCTACCTAAACGGCTCAAGCATCGACAATATGCCAAATTCCATTATCGAAGCATTTGCTGCCGGAACGCCGGTCGTTTCGACAAACGCCGGTGGGATTCCATACGTCGTGACCGATGATAAGACGGGGCTTTTGGTTGAAGTAAATGACCACGAGGCGTTGGCGAGAATGGCGATCGAGCTCTTAAAACAGCCCGAGCTTGCCAGACGAATCATCGCTGAAGCCTCTGCCGAGAGTAGCAAGTACACTTGGAAAAACGTGAAAGAAAAGTGGTTGGCCTTGTATAGAGATCTTGGAACAAGCGATCGCTAATTCGGGCAGTGGGTCAGTTTGAATTTTCTTGCGGTTTTCTTCTTTGCGACCTTCGTGTTAAAAGGCCTTTTAACACAAAGATCACAGAGACGAAGACACAAAGATCACAAAGAATTCAAACTGACACAGTACTCTAATTCGCCGTCGGCCAAGGAAGCCGAGTTACGTCGCAGCCGATGTCTTTGAATCGGCTATTCGTAGCGAGCCGAAAATCCTGCCCTGCCAAATCGACAAATCCAACATCGCTCATTCGCTGTACCAATGTATTTCCAGTCGGGTAGGAGAAGCCATCCGGTGCAATATTCAGATTGTTTACAAAAACGTTATCGCGGAAAAACGAGCGGGCCATCTCAGATCTGATCCCGTCCGCGACGCCGTGAATGCCGTAGTCGCTGTGGCCGACGATGTTGTTTTGGAAGACAAAATTGGTCGGCATACCGCCGTGAAGGGTCGTGATATTGCCCCTGTTAAAGACGGTGTTGTTCTTGATGGTTATGCCATTGCCATTTGAGACAAGGATAAAATAGCCGCCGCCCTCAAATCCATTGCCCGAACCTATGTTCAGAAAAAGGTTGTTCTCGATCGTCAAACGCTGCATCGTCTGGCTCGGATGCGTGTCGTCCGTGCCGAGAATATTGACGCCGTCGCCGGCATTTCTAATGATGTTGTCCTTGATCGTCACGTCCTCGATGGTCGAGAACGGCGCTCCGCCATCCTGATTCCTGACCGTGATACGAAAAGCAGATCCGATCCAGTTGTTTTCAAGATAATTTTCGGCAAAGACGACCCGCTTCGCATTTTTTACCTCGAAAAGCGTCTTGATCGTCTGAGTCTTTGCCCACGATTGCGGTTTGGTCAGGTAATTTCCGCGGATCTCGATGTCAGACGGAATAAGATCAGCGTTGGGCGGGTCGCCACCGCCGAACATAATGTTCTCAGCCGCCCCCTCGATGTAATTGTTGAGAATACGCACGTTACGCGTACCCATCCAACCGCTGATGCCCTGGGCTTCCTCGCCGCTAACTGCAAAGCCTTCGATATAGCTGTTCTTAATTGTCGTGTTCGCACTGTTGAGTGCGATCGCACGGCGCGACCGGCCGATCTTATGCGGGTGAAAATACGAGCGGTCGATCTCGATGGTGTGCGGCACGTTTTCCGGACGCTTTTCACCGGTTCCGAGAACGACGAGGCCGTAGTTGAAAATCGTTCCGGCAGACACGAACTCGATCCCGACAAAGCGGTAATGGTGTGCGCCGTTCGCGGCTTGGACCGCCGCGCGTCCGAGCATTCCTGAAGTGATCGTAGCCATCGACGAACGCTGCGAAGGTTTAACACGTTTGTCTTCAGGCAGATCGGCGGCTCCAGACGATCGGATCGTGACGAAATCCGTAAGCGATTTGTTTGGAAGATTTATCTGGCCGGCGTAGACGGCACCGGCCTGTAGCTCGATGATGTCGCCGCTCTGTGCACGTTCGAGCGCTCCTTGCAGATTGCCGCCGGGCGGGACCTTGATCAGGCGTCCTGACTGCGTTTGCGTGATCTCGGGTTGTGCTCCGATCAGGCCGAGTTTGCCGGAGTAGTAATCGTAGCCAAATGGCGCGGCAAGAAGTGTGATCAAGCCAAGTGCGGCGAGGATCAGTGAGATCGCGCGCGATTTTCGCCGCCCCTTTTTCGCCGGTTTGCTGCTGACCCGTACCGAATTCATCGCCATAGCATCTACCATATACGTAACTCAGACCAGATAAAACGTCGAAAGCCCTATAAAATCCACACTCCGAGTCCAGAAAAAGCTAGAAGAATCGCCTCAAACCAAGTAAACTATTAAAAGTCGCCCCACCGACGCCACGAATCTTAGAAAGCACCACGCCGTATAGAATCTTCCTTCATGAGATCAACCCGATCTTTTACTGAACGCGAACTGTCCTGAATGTCCGACAAAAAGCTAAAAGTCATCATACTCACGCACGGCGGAGCCGAGCGATTTCTCGAGATATTGTCGGCAGTTGCCGAGGTCGAGATCGTCGGCGTCTTTGTCGAGACCGCGACGATAAAGGAGCGGCCTTTCGTCGAAAAGCTAAATCGGTCGATCCGCTATGATGGTTATTGTGCAACAGTTAAGAAGCTAGCGTCCAGATTATTTCCATCTACAGATGCTGTGTCAGACGATGCTCAGGCGGTCGAGAAGTGGCAGAATAGCCTGGCTGAATACGCCAGGAAGCTTGGCCTGTCGTTAACCAAGGTAAACGATTACCACTTGGACGAGGCGATCGCTCTTCTTAAAGCGGCTGATGCAGACCTCGGCATTCTTTACGGGACAAACATTGTTCGCGAGAGCGTTTTTGGTATTCCAAGGCTTGGTTCGATCAATATTCATCAGGGTCTTGCACCACTTTATCGCGGCGGCCCGACGGTATTTTGGGAAATGCTTAATGGCGAGAAGGAAGTTGGAATTACCGTACATTTTGTCGTGGCGAAGGTCGATACTGGCGATATAGTGCTGCAAAAGACGGTGCCGCTCGACTATGATTTCAACATTTATGGGTTGCGATATGAAGAGTTTCTTGGCGATTTTAGAGCTTCGATGAAAGAACCGTCGGCGCAATTGCTGGCCGAGGCCGTTCGACAGATCGCAGATGGTAAAGAACAGAGAATAAAGCAGGATACGACGATCGGAAAACGTTACCGTCTGCCCGTTAAAACTGAAAAAGATCAGCTTTTAAGCATATTAAAGAAGAGGCATGAGGGCGGCCGATAGCCGAAATTTGTGAAGAAGCAGCTACTGAAAACAATATTCAATTTTGGCGGATTTACCCCGTTTCACTGGGCGAACCGCAAAAAGGTGCTGATTCTGACGTACCACCGCTTTAGCCGCGGCCAGGACGCGTCGAAAGTTTCGGCTGCCGATTTTGATTCGCATCTACAATATCTCAGCCGCCACAACAATGTCTTGCCGCTCGCGGAAGCAGTCGAATGTCTAAAAAATGGTAAGACATTACCAGCAAACGCGACTGTTATCACGATCGACGACGGCTATAGCGATGCCTACGAGATCGCTTTTGCCAAGCTCAAAAAATATGGTTTTCCAGCGACGGTTTACGCCATAACGGATTTTGTCGACCAAAACATCTGGCTTTGGACCGATCTGATGCGATACGTGATGGCGAAAACCATTGATAGCGAATTTTCATTCGATTTTGGCACCGGCGACAGCGTTCAGGCCCGTCTGACCGACGATGCCAAACGGCTGGAAGCTGCCAACCGCACCAACGAGCGGCTCAAAAAGCTGTCGAATGAGCAGAAAGACGCCAAGATCGCCGAGATCGCGCGTCAATTGAACGTCGAGCTTCCGACCGCTCCGCCGCCCGAATTTGCGGCAATGACCTGGGATCAGGCGAGGGAAATGGACGCTGACGGTGTGACTATCGAATCGCATACCGTGACGCATCCGATCCTGACGAATGTTAGCCAAACCGAGCTCGACTTTGAATTGCGGACAGCGAAGGCACGGCTTGAGGAACAGCTCGGTCGCTGCGTCGACCACTTTTGCTATCCGAACGGCTCGCTCAACGACAATGTCAGGCGGGCCGCGGAGAACGCAGGTTACGAGAGTGCGGTGACGACGGCATACGGTTTTAATAACGGCGACAGCGATCAATTGCTGCTAAACCGCATCGACGCGCAATCGGCGATCGAGAGTTTTGCTCAGAGTGCGAGCGGGTTTGAGGCGGTAAAGCAAAGGGTGTGCGCGGCACGGGCATAAGAAAAAACGATGTGTGGAATCAACGGGATCGCTTTTTCGAGCCGTTCCAAACGACAAATTAACGAAGCAACGCTCGTCGCGATGCGCGACATTCTGCATCATCGCGGGCCTGACGACGGCGGCATTTTTGTTGATGGCAACATCGGGCTCGGCCACCGGCGTCTAGCGATCGTCGATCCGCGACATGGTATTCAGCCGATGTTCAATGGCGATCGGACGTGCTCGATCGTTTATAACGGCGAGGTTTACAATCACGCCGACTATCGCGAGGATCTCGAATCTTGCGGCTACAAATTTCAAAATCGCAGCGACACCGAGACGATCCTGCATCTCTACGAAGAATACGGACGCGATTGCGTCGATCATCTGCGCGGGATGTTCGCCTTCGCGATCTGGGACAAGCGCAAGCAAGAGATGTTCATCGCACGTGATCGTTTGGGTGTGAAGCCGCTGTATTACGTCCACGACCAGCAGGGCAATCTTTTTTTCGCGTCCGAGATCAAGGCCTTACTTGAGGCTGGAGCGATAAAGCCGAAGATCAACTTCAACGCCTTGCCCGACCAACTCGCGAATCACGGCACGTCGGGTGACGAGACACTATATCTTGGTATCAAACGACTTATGCCCGGCCATACGATGGTGTGGAAAGATGGCAAGCTTGATATTCGTGAGTTTTGGGATCTGAGTTTTGAGCCAAAACACGAGCCGCGAAGTGATGCCGAATACATCGAGGAATGGCGCGACCTTTTTCGCCAATCCGTCGAAATGCGTCTGATGGCCGATGCACCGTTGGGGATGTTCCTCTCAGGCGGCATCGATTCGTCGGCTATCGCGGCGATGATGTCGACGATGGTCACGGATCCGATCAAGACCTTTTCGGTCGGTTTTCGCGAACGCCAGGCGAATGAATTTGAGTATGCGAGACTCGTCAGCAAGACCTTTGGCACCGATCATCACGAGATAGTCATCACGCCAAAACAGTTCTTCGACGACCTGCCAAATCTCGTCTGGCACGAGGACGAGCCGATCGGCTTCATCGCTTCGGTGCCGCTATATTTTGTCTCAAAGTTAGCTCAGGAACACGTGAAGGTCGTTCTCACTGGCGAAGGTGCGGACGAGACGCTCGCTGGTTACGGACGATATGCGAAGGCTATTAAATTACTCAGCTACGGCGAAAAGTATGAGAGCGTGACGCCGACGTTTTTGCGAGATGCCGTTCGCGGCGGGGTCGCGACCTTGCCGGGAGTTTTGAATCGTAAGCTTAACCGCACATTCCTGTCCCGCGAATCCGATATCGAGAATCTTTTTTTCGACAACTTCGGCGTTTTTCCGAAGCGTATGCAGCGTGAACTCTTCTCCCGTGCAACGAAAGAAAAGATCGCCGACCTAAATCCTTACACGCGGCAGAACGCCTGGCTCGAAAAATGCGACGCTGACGACGTGCTCGACCAATTGCTCTACGCCGACACGAAAACGTATCTGCACGAGCTTCTAATGAAGCAGGACCAGATGTCGATGGCGGCGTCCATCGAGAGCCGCGTGCCGTTTCTCGATCACAAGCTGGTCGAATTTTCGGCCCGCATGCCAAGTGAAATGAAGCTGCGTGGGAACACGACCAAATGGATTTTGCGCGAGGCGATGAAGGGAATTCTGCCGAACGAAATTCTCGACCGCCCGAAGATGGGCTTTCCTGTGCCGGTAGGGAATTGGTTCCGCGGCGAGTTCAAGCACATAGTCGACGAATACGTTCTTGGTAAGCGTGCGATAGATCGCGGCATCTTTGACGGCGATTACGTCCGTTCCCTAGTCACCGCTCACAACGCCGGCGAGAATCACGACGAACGCATCTGGTCGCTTGTGAATTTCGAGATCTGGCAGCGAGGATTCATCGATGGCGAAGGCTGATCGGACCATTCCGCGACATTCCAATAACATGCCCGCTGACGGATTTACACAACCAAATTCAGTATCGCTCGATTCGAAGGCCAACCCTTCGAACCGCTCGGTGCTGATCTGTCACGAAGACTCGCTGCTCGACCGCGAAGGGTTGTCGCGTTGGCTCGGTTCGTTTTCGGATCTTGCGGGGATCGTCGTTTTGCGTGAAAAGTCGGGGCGTAAGTTCCAACGCGTCAAGCGGGAGATCAAGCGTGTCGGCGTCGCACGATTTGCGGATGTCTCGGCCTTTCGCCTCTACTACAAACTCTTCCGGGCAGCTGCCGACACTGCGTGGGAAGCCGAACTGCTCGCCGATATGAATGCCAGATTCGGCGATATCGAGGGCGTCCCCGTGCTCGTTACGCACAGCCCGAATTCTCCCGAAGCCAAGGCTTTTATTCGCGAATGCTCAGCCGATATCATGATCGCCCGGTGCAAGGTGATCCTGAACAAGCGTATTTTTACGCTTCCGAGCATTGGCACATTTGTGATGCACCCGGGGATTTGTCCGGAATATCGTAACGCTCACGGATGCTTTTGGGCACTCGCCAGCGGAGACGGAGGCAATGTCGGAATGACTTTGCTCAAGGTTGATGACGGCATCGATACGGGGCCGATCTATGGTTATTACCGGTATAAATTCGACGCGGAAAGGGAATCGCATTTCCGTATCCAGACGCGTGTCGTAACTGAGAATCTCGATGCCGTTCGCGACAAGTTGATCGAGTTAGTTCGCGGCTCGGCGGTGCCGATCGATGTTAGCGGAAGAAAGTCCGGCGTTTGGGGACATCCCTGGATGACGAAATATATTGGCTGGAAACGCCGAGCGAGGTTGGCAGTATGAGGGTAAGTTCCATCATGTATCACGACGTCGTCCATTCGGGCGCTTACGCCTCGAGCGGCTTCGCTGGCGCGCATGCGGACATTTATAAGCTCGACGCCACGCTGTTTGACGATCATTTAACGACGTTGGCGGCGGACGGTATTGCGTCACTCGACACGGGACGAATAGATGACGGTAAATTAGTAAAGACAGTCGCGATCACTTTTGATGACGGCGGTGAGAGTGCGTACACCGTCGCCGCTGATATGCTCGAACGCTACGGGTTTCGTGGCCATTTCTTCGTCGCAACAGACTTTATCGATACGGATACTTTTCTGAAATCGAGCCAGATACGTGAACTTCATCGGCGTGGCCATGTCATCGGTAGCCATTCAGCGTCGCACCCGACGCGGATGGCCCATTGTACGCCGGAAGAGATGCGTCGCGAATGGCGCACCAGCACGGCGAAGCTCGCGTATATAACTGGCGAAAATGTCACGGTTGCTTCGGTTCCCGGCGGATATTTTTCGCGGCAGGTTGCCGAGACCGCTGCGGAGTGCGGCATTCGCATGCTATTTAACTCAGAACCGGTGACGAAAGTTTATGATGTAAATGGCTGCAGCGTACTTGGCCGCTTTACGATCAAGCAGGACACGCCTCCGGAAACTATTCGTCGCATCGCCTCCGGCAGCATGTCTTACAGGCTCGGGCAATTTGCCTTTTGGAACACGAAAAAGGCCGCGAAGAATCTCGGCGGGGAACTTTACCTCAACCTGACCCGCAAATATTTAGCAAAATGACCCCAAACTCTGAGCCACTACGCGGCCGCGATATCGTCTGTTTCCCGCAGGACTGGACGGGCGATCCGCTGTCAAAAACGCACATCATGCGGATCCTGTCGCGTGACAATCGCATTCTGTGGGTCAACTCGATCGGCCTGCGTGCTCCGTCTGTCTCGAAGGCTGATATCGGACGTTCGTTCGAAAAGCTTTCAAAGGTGATGAAGCCGACCGTTGAGGTCGAGCCGAATCTTTTCGTGATGAATCCGCTCGCGATCCCCGCGTATGGCAACAGCCTGATCAAAAAGCTCAACGGCCTTTCACTCCGCTGGCAGATCAAGCGGACGATGAAAAAGCTCGGTTTCAAACGCCCGGTCAACTACACTTTCCTCCCGTCCGCCGCATTGCTCGCAAAACGTCTCGGCGAAGACTATCTCATCTACCACTGTGTCGACGAATACGCCGCGTTCACGGACATCGAAGCCGGGCCGATCCTCGCGCTTGAGAAAGAGCTGATGCAAAAATCCGATCTGGTCGTCGTCTCGGCCGAAAAGCTCCTCGATGACAAGAAAAGCGAGAACCCGAACACGCATCTCATACGTCACGGGACCGATTGGCGGCATTTTCGTACCGCACTCGATCCTGATATGGAACTTCCGCCTGAAGTCGCTGATCTGCCGCGGCCGATCATTGGCTTTCATGGTTTGCTGGCCGATTGGGTCGATTTCGAGCTGATCAAAAAGGTCGCCGAGCATTTCAGTCACGGCTCTGTCGTACTTGTGGGAAAGGTCGCGGCGGATGCTGAAAAACACGCCAGCATTCTCGATGGAGTGGCTAATGTACACTTTCTCGGCCGCAAGCCTTACGCCGATCTGCCGGCGTACTGCAAGGCTTTCGATGTTGCTCTAAATCCATTTGTCGTCAATGAGTTAACTCTCGCCGCAAATCCGCTAAAGGTACGCGAATATCTCGCCGCCGGTTTGCCCGTCGTCTCGACCGACATCCCTGAGTGCCGCGTTCTGCCTGACTGCCTGATCGGCACGGATCACGCGGATTTCATCGCGAAGATCAAATCCGCACTGGCCGATCCAAAGCCTCGCGAGGTGATTAGCGATGCCATCGCTCACGAGAGTTGGGACGCGAAGGTTGATGAGATCCGCGCGTTGATAGCGGCCACAAACTAACCATGCCTAGATCTGTGAAAATCCACGCTTATTCGACATATCTTTATTGAGGTTTGCCCCCAAACCGTAACTGAGATGAGTGCCACGATAACAAATAATATCAACATAGCCGAGCAGCACGGCCGCGAGGTCGCGAGCGGCGAGCGGTTCGAATTTGGAAAGAATTGGAGTGCGTTTCTCGCCGTTCTTGACGACGAACGCATCGCTCAAGCTGAAAAGTCGCTTAAGGAAATGCTCGAAGTCGAGACTCTCGAGGGCAAGACCTTTCTCGACATCGGCTCGGGCAGCGGATTGTTTTCGCTTGCCGCGAGACGTTTGGGAGCGACAGTTCATTCCTTCGATTTCGACAGCAATTCGTTCGCCTGCACGCAAGAGCTTCGCAAACGCTATTTTCCAAACGACGCAAATTGGCGGGTTGAGCAGGGCTCGGCAATTGATGCAGATTATTTCGCCAGCCTCGGCAAATTCGACATTGTTTATTCGTGGGGGGTACTTCACCACACCGGCGAGATGTGGCGTGCGCTTGAAAATGCGGTCATCCCGACGACCGTCGGCGGCAAGCTTTTCATTGCGATCTACAACGACACAGGCAGCCAGGCCCGCCGCTGGCATTGGATCAAGAAAACATACTGCGGACTGCCCGCGTTGCTAAAAACGCCTTTCGCGATCGCGGCGATATTGCCTGGCGAGATGCGAAAGATCGCCGGCTCAATCGTCTCGTTAAAACCTCAGCAATACATCCACTCCTGGACTCGCTACAAAAATTCCCGCGGAATGAACCGCTGGCACGACATCATCGACTGGGTCGGTGGCTATCCATACGAAGTCGCCACCGTCGATGAGATCTTCGACTTCTACAAACAACGCGGATTCAACATGACCAAAGTAAGATCCGGCGGCGTCGGGTTGGGCTGTAACGAGTTTGTTTTCGAGCGGACCCAATAGTCATCGCGGGCGGATTCCAAATGACCCCCTTTGCAGTTGAACGATTCTTTGGAGATTCGCTATATCGGCACGCTTGTTTACACTCGCGTTTCTGAGCGCATTTCGTCGATCATATCGGAGATGGTTTTTTTGAGGTGGGCCGTGACGGCCTCGTATGTGGCATCGTTTGAAGCGTCCCCGGTCGCTTGGGCTCCCGGTACCGACGATGCGTCCGCCGAACCACTGTCAACCGACAACTGACTCCCGACAACTTCCTTCGCGTAAAACGGCTTGCCGATGGTGATCTTGACCTTGGCCGGGCGGATCTTCCATGATTTGCGGGCCCAAACGTTTTGGAGGCCGTCTAGGGCGACGGGGACGATGGGCAGATCGAGTTCGGTGGCGAGGATCGCGGCACCTTTTTTGAAGGCGTGCAGATCGCCGTCGAATGCGCGTTCGCCCTCAGGATAGATGTTTAGCACTTTGCCGTTCTTAAGGCCGATCGCTCCGGCTTTCATAGCACGCATCAGCTCCGTGTCAGGATTGACCGGCACGACGTTGAGCATCGCGGCAATAGTTCGAAGAAGCTTGCCTTCGAAGAATTCACTTGCACCGACGTGAAAGATATTTTTGAACAACGCGTACGGATAATTCGAGCAGAGAACAAACGGATCGAGAAAGCTTTGATGATTTGGACAGATGAGGAAAGTTTTATCGAGTTTGTTGTGTTCGTTGAGTTTTGAGAGTTCTACAAGATGCTCTTTGCCTCTGACCTCGAGTAGCATAAAGACGCGGAAGAAAAGATTGAATAGCTTGTAAACGATGAACGCAAATACAGAGAAGATCGGGCGATCCTTTAGAACTCCTCGAACTTCCGGGAAATCGTCGTCCGCTTCGCGAACGATCTTGCCCCAATTCAGATCGACCGAAACGGCATCGACATCTTCGCCGCCGTGTTTGTTTACGAGTTCGATGACATTTGCGACGGTGAGCGCGGTGGCGGCCTCATCGCCCTCGAATTCTGTTGAGAACGCCTGTTCGAGCGCCGCAAATGTCTCGGCACGTGCCAGGCTGTCGAGGCCCAGATCGATCTCGAGGTTCATCGAGGGATGGATCGTCTCAGGGTCTTTGGCGTTCTGCGTTATCGCCGCCACAACGGCTTTGGCAGTACTTGTTTCGAGCAACGCACTCTCTTCAGCAGAGAATTCCCAGGCCTTAGCCTCCTTTGCCTCGGCAGCGATGACGCCGGTTTCGATCTCTTTCTTTAGCTGAAACCGCTTGATCTTTCGCGTCGCGGTACGCGGCAGCGGCTCGGCACGGATGATGTAATCGCGAACACGCTGGTACTCAGGAAGTTCGCGGCCAAGGCTGTCGAGCTCGTGGCGGATCGCTTCCTTAGAATTTGCGATCTTTGCCTGTTTGAGATAGTCAAAGTCGGGCACGACGACGGCCGCGAGTTTCTCGGCACCGGCACGAGCCTCCGATTCGTCCTGAACGCCGATCACTGCCAATTCGGCAACGAGCGGGCATTTGAGATAGTGGACCTCGAGATCCTCCGGGTGAACATTTTTGCCTGACGGCAAGACGATCACATCCTTCCCACGGCCGACGATGTACAGATGGCCATCAACGATTTTGCCAAGATCGCCCGAACGAAACCATCCGTCGTCTGTAAATGCCTCGGCGTTGGCTGTTGGATTCTGATAGTAACCGGTGAAGACCATAGGGCCTTTGATCAAAACTTCGCCAACACCTTCCTTGTCAGGCTCGGCGATCTTGATCTCCGCACCCTTCATCGCCTTGCCGACCGACCCAACGCGATTGTCATCCTCGTAGGTTGCTGTCGCCGCACCGCTCGTCTCGGTCAGGCCATAGCCCTGTAAGATGGTAAATCCCAGCTTGTGAAAGTCGATCGCGACAGCCTCATCAAAGCGCGAACCAGCCGAGATCGCGATACGAAGCTCTCCGCCAAACGATTCGTGCACTTGGCCAAAGAATTTACGGCCCATATTGACGCCAAGTGTGTTTCGGAAAGTGCCATTGGCCGCCAGCATTGTCCTAAAAAGGCGCTGGACCATCTTCGGTTTTGCCGTGACGGCATCGAATATCTTCTTATGAAAGAGATACCAAAGGCGCGGCACTGTAGTGAGGATAGTCGGTTTGAACGTCTTCATCGCCTTACTAAGTTCGTCGGGTGTGAGTTCCTTTAGATAGCCGACTTCACAACCATAAGTTGTAGCGATCCAAAGATTAACGATCTGCAAGTAGGCGTGGAACAAAGGCAACAGCGACAGAATTCGTTCTTTGTCCGAGAGTTTTAGGACGAGATTGACGCCTTCGAGCTCGGCTTTGATATTTGCATGTGTAAGCGGAACACCTTTGGGAGTTCCGGTCGTGCCGCTGGTGTACATCAGCACGGCCATGTCCTGATCCTTGGCGGGCGGCGGTTTTTTTGCAAAGCTCTCTGGAAAATCCGTCGCGGCCCAATCGTCGAAATGTTGAAATCCGTTTGATGAACGTTCCATATTCCATACAACGGCTGGAATATGGCGTCCAAGCTTTTCCTCGATCTGCTGAAACCGCTCAGTCTGATCGGGCGAGAGAAATGCGACTTTTGCCTCAGAATTCTCGAGAAAGTTGGTTATCGTCTCGATCTCGCCGTGCGGATCCATCGGCACAATGACAGCGCCGCAGAAAAGGGTTCCGAGATACGCGGCCGCCCATTTCGGATGATTTTCGCCGATCAAGGCAACACGGTCGCCAAATTCGACGCCTTCTTGCGTCAAACGATAGGCGATCGCTCGCGTATGGTGGAGAAGTTCGCCCCACGTGTATGTGTCTTCGTCGCTGCCGACAATGCGCATCGCCGTGCGGTCGGGACGCGACTCAAATGACTCAACAAGGCGTTCGCAAAATGACTGCGGCATAAATATTTACAGGGTTCGATAAGCTTAATCCGCAAGTAAATTAAGCGCAAGCTGTCGGAATCCGGTTGTTCATGTATCGAGTGGGTGATCTGCGTTTTTACAGACGAACTTTCCACGATGTGCCAAGTACATTAAGATCGCCGGGATGCGAAAATCCGTCATTCTGTCGCAGGTAATATATGTCAAGCGTGAGGTGCCTATTTATCGTTTTGCTGACGCCGAGACTAAAGCGGTTCCGCGAGAATTTCCGGGTTGTGGAGACGTAGAAAAGTTCTTCGGTGATGAAAAATTTTGCCTTTGGGATGAGTTTTTCCGGCAGAGTTTTTTCGAATGTCAGCGACGGCCGATAACGCCACGTGTTGCCGCTGCTTCGCACGCGGTACTCGTAAATGCTGCGGTGCGAAAGGCCAAATGTTTTTGTGGGAAACTTATACGTGCTGCGAATGCTGTATCGATGTTCGGTGCGAAAGAGACCGGCCGTATTTCGGCTCTCGATATAAAGATAGGTCGGCGATACGGAAAGAGCTTTTGTCAGCTTGAATGACAAACCGCCGCCGCCCCGTGCCTCGGTCAATTTTGTGATGTTCTGGCCGAATCTAAAGGTAGTTTGGAGCAAAAGATCGACGCGCTCATTAAGCGGGATGGTAAATTGGACATCGTTCCACGACTGAAGGTCCTCATCATCGTGTAAATTAGCCTGCGCATCGGCGAACGCATTTAGAGCGAACGTGATGACTACGGCCAGCAGAAATTTAGTCCAAAAATTCATTCGAAGGGAAGGTCGTTTGTGGTAAGTTTAGTCGGAGTCTGGTGCCGAAATCAAATGCCGGGTTAACAAAGAGTGGTAGTGTCTTAATTTGCTTTTTGATGCTATGTTTCCTGTTATGTGGCAGCACCCTTTGGCAGTTCCATCACCATTTTATTTCTGATCGAGGCCGAACATTCGGCGGCGCTTTCAGGGTAAGTGTGGTCGAATCGACGGCAGAACGGTTCGGGATACCTATTCTTGTTAGCATCTTCATACCAAAAGATACCGTAAACCAACAACCAGCGGGATCATCCATTAGTCAGACCAATAAATTCGTCTCGCTCCAAAATGTAGTCCCATTGTGGATGCACATATTTAGATTCTTTGGCACGAATAGGCTCGGCTTCTTCAAATTTTGGGATTCCGTAATCCAAAATGCCGTCAAACCCTACATTCTTCCAGTCACAGCTAATATGCACTCCAAATTTATATGCTGTGGCATCTCCGGTATTAAACGCCTCAAATTGCATACCAATTGGCTGCCCAACTTCCAATTTTCCGAATTTCAATCTCAGCGCGATTTCAGGTCTTTTAGCGGGGGGTTGTTTTCGTTTCAGATATACAACAAAAGCGGCCTCAATACACAACAACACCCCTGTGATAATCACGCCCCACCAAACGGCGAAGCTCATACAGAACAACAGAAGGCCAATAGTCAGGGCGGCTACAAACCAAGTAACAACCTCATAGACATCGGAATGAGTAATAAAGCCGATAGGTCGATAGAGTTGTTTTCGAATCAGGGCAAAGCGACTTTGCTTTTGATCTTCATTGCAGGACTCGCTTGGGGAATTGCTCTCCATAAAACCTATATTTATCGTAACACGAAAAAGACTTGACAGATAGTATTTACTGTGTTACATTTAATACATGGCAAACGTTCTAAAGACTGAAAAGCAGATAGCGGTAATCAGTGCATTAGCTGAAGGCTCTAGTATTCGTTCAATTGAGCGTATGACTGGCATAAATCGTAACACGATAATGAATCTGGGCGTAAGAGTCGGGCAAGGTTGTGCGAGGCTCTTAGACACAAAGATGCGTGATCTAACGTGCGAGAATTTGCAGTTTGACGAACTCTGGGGATTCATTGGCAAAAAGGAAGCACAGATGAAGGTTGGTGATAATCCAGAGCAGGGCGATGTTTGGACGTTCTGTGCTTTGGACGCCGAAACTAAGCTAATCCCGTCGTTCAAGGTTGGTAAGCGAACAGCGGTCACGACACAGGCGTTTGTGAGCGATATCGCAAGCCGTCTAAAGAACAAGCCGCAAATCTCTACCGATGGCTTTGCGAAGTATTTATCGGCAGTTAGAGAATCATTCGGAAGTGATGCCGATTACGGTCAAATCGTTAAAACCTATGTCAAGGCTCCCGGCTATCAAGGACTTCATTGGGCGCCAGAGATTTGCAAGGTTCGCAAGAACTACGTATCAGGCAACCCTGACCCTGCATTGGTATCGACAAGCTACATCGAAAGAGCCAACGGAACAACACGCCAACACATGAAAAGGCTTGCCCGTTTGACCTATGCTTTCAGCAAGAAACTTGAGAACTTTGAGGCCGCAGTTGCCCTGAATTTCGCGTACTATAACCTAGTGAGAACGCACGGAACGCTCAAGACTACTCCGGCAGTTGCCGCAGGTGTCGAGACAAATATTTGGAGCGTAGGCGATTTGTTAGAGGCTACAAAATGAATCATATCGAAGCACTAAAGAAACTCATTGAACAGGAATACGGAACGACCGCAAGGCACGTTGAAACCGTTCCCGTTCACGAAACATTTGACGGTGAAACGATCTGGGATGGTGAAGTTGAAGTCTTTGAGGTTCCAGAGTTTTCGCAAGCCGATCATGTCTTTGCGTGGGAATTTGAGGACAACGGCGAACAGCAAGTTACAGTCGCGCAGATACCACCCGCAACAACCCCAGAGAACGCAGTTAAAGCGTATTTAGTATCACAGTATGGCAAAGGAAATTAAACCAAAGAGAGGCCGTCCCGCACTTCCAAAGGGCGAAGCAAAGGGCAAATACGTGCCGATCCGTTTAAGTGAAGCGGACGTTAAGGCGTTTACAAAAGCAATGCAGAAAAGTCCGCAAAATACGCTCTCTGGATGGATGCGGCAAACGTTAATAGAGGTAGTAAATAATGAGCGAATGGATTGAAGACTTGATAGATAGAGCAACCGAGAAAAAGGCGGACTTAGTTAGACGAGAACAATTGATTTCGTTTTCGCAGTGGTGGAGTGAGACTAGAACCGCGATTGATGAAGACGTTCGCGACTTCAACAAACAACCTAAAGTTACGGAGCTTTTAGCCGATGGCGACAGGGTAAGCGTTAAAGCGATAGCAGATGGATTCGTTGTGGCGAATAGTCATTTTCCGGGCATCGCCGTTTGGGTCACAAATCTTGGAGATCGGGTAAAAATGATAACTAAGACCCAAAAAGAAGGACAAGACCCAAAGGAAACGCCACCTGTGATGTGGCACGTTAAAAAAGATGGCGGTTACATTTATCTATCGGGATACAAACAACGACTTAATTCACCCGAAGATGTGTCAAAGTACATTTTAACGATTATTGTAACGGGGCTAATTGCAGAGGGATAAAGATGTCAACACTGGGCTTAAACGACGACGAACCTAAAAAAGCACCCGATTCAACTGAGGCCATAACTATAATAGTGAGTGCGTTGGTCGGATACCTAGTCGGTAGATCATTAGGATTGCTAGGTATTCTCGTTGGGCTAATTATCTATCTGGTAATTAAATTAGTCTTGAAAATGATTCGACGGAACCGAGATAAATAGGCAATGAAATCCAAATTAAGACACTACCCAAAGAGTTAACATTCTGTTAACAATAACCGTCATCGGGGGACACGAACTCTGAGCGCGTTCGGAACGACCTCGTAAACCGCGGGGAGTTGGCCGGGAAGTTCACCGTCCGTTTCTAGGAAGACCGGTTTTGACGGATCGACGGCTGAGACCTCGATGCGCCTTGCGAGGGTGCTGTTGACCTCGGCAAGTTTCTGATGTGTACCGCGATAAAGCGAGTAGGCGTTGAGCAGTATTTTTGCGGTGCTAAGGTCGCCGATGTTGATCACGTCGAGCAGGCCGTCATTGATCGCCGCATCTGGAGCGATCATCATGCCGCCGCCGAAGTAGCGGGAATTTGCGACGCAAAATGCGATGGTTTGAACCGTGTGTTCATCGCCATCGTCAAATCTAACGCGGACAAGTGTTGCGTCGAGGTCGATAACTTCCTGCAGTGCTGAAACGGCAAAATTCGCCTTGCCACGCATTGATTCGACCGGCAGCCAGTCGAAAACCTTAGCGGATTTCACGCGTTTTATCACATCAGCTGCGAGGCCGACGGATGAGATATTGAGAAAGAACCGGCTGACAGTTTCGCCATCGTGATCTGCGAACGTGACCTTGCCGGCGTCCATCTGACGCGTAACACCGTCACGTAAAGCGGCTGCCGCTTCGCGGTTTGTGTGTGGCAGTCCCAACGTGCGGCGAAAATCTCCACCTGTTCCTGAGGGCAATACACCGAGCTCGGCATCTTCGCCGGAAAGCAAAATGCCATTTGCGACCTCGTTGATCGTCCCATCGCCGCCGCATGCGATGATGAACTGCCGCCCAGCCTTTGCCGCACGCTTGGCAATGGTCACACCGTCGCCCTGCGATTTTGTAAATGCGACGGTGAACGCCCCAAAGTGAGCACGCAACTCGCTCGCGGTCGAGGCCCATTTGTCACGCGTCGCTCCGGACGCCGATTTGGGATTGACGATGACGAGCGGGAGCGATGTGTCGGCAGAATTTGAATTAACGATTGCCACTTGTGAGATTTTGCGGCTTAGCGAGAGCTTTAGTCAAAGGCAAATCTAATGGCGGCCCTTGCGAGCCGCCATCATTACGAAAACATTACGCTAGATCAACGAGCGGCGAGCGATTGCTCGAACAGAATCCGAGCCGGATTATTCTTGATCCGCTCCGCAAGTGGAACTTGCTTCGGAGCGACTGCCATGAACGCTTCGATGTCGGCAATGGTGCGGGGAAGTTTGCCGCTCATCCACTCTACACCGGTCTCGGTAATGAGCATGTCGTCCTCGATCCGAACGCCAATGTTCTTGTATTTTTCAAACGCAGGCTGGACCTTTTCGATAAATGTCTTGTTCGCCGGATTGTCGGGTAAATAGGCGAGAGCATCTTCGCGAATGTAGATACCCGGCTCGATCGTAAAAGTCATTCCTGCGGCCAGTGTCCCGGTAGTCCCGACGTCATGCACATTCATTCCGATCCAATGTCCGAGGCCGTGCATGTACCAGGTTCTGTATTGATTCGAGTTCTTATCGGTTATCAGGCCGAGGCGGAAAAGTCCATCCTTGATAACCTCATTCGCGGCGGCACTAAGCTGTTGCATTGTTGCTCCAGGCTTGGCGAGACGGGCAGCCGCTTCCTGAGCATCGTAGACGATCTGATACAGCTCTGCCTGCTCTTTAGTGAATTTGCCACTGACGGGAAACGTTCTCGTCACATCCGCCGAATAATGTTCGTACTCCGCAGCGGCATCGATCAGCAAGAGTGCGCCTTTCGCGACCGGTCCTTGTGACTCTTCGTAATGAAGCGTAGTGGCATTTGGCCCGCATCCTACTATGGAAGGATATCCCCAGTAATCGGCATTTCGACGTCGAAGAGTGTATTCGAACTCGGCCTGAACCTCGTATTCCATCGTCGCCCGGCCTGCCGTGGCCCAGGTTCGCATGTGGCCTTCGATCGAGATATCGACTGCGTGTTGAAGCAACTTAATTTCGTAAGGCGATTTGATCTGGCGGAGGCCCGCAAAGATAGGCTGGGCATTGACGACCTTTAGGCCCGCCAGACCTTTTGCGAATTCGCTCTCGACGCGAAATTCCCGCATGCCATCGCTATCGCGTTCACCTTGCGGCAAAAGGAGATAAACGTTCTGGATGCTCGAATCACTTTTTGTCCTTAGGCTGTCGAGAACTTGTGGTTGAGTCGCCGCGTCAACCACCGTTTTGACACCGGAGACACGAACGGCATCTTCGTTCGAATACATCTTGCCGTTCCAAGTTTCGAATTGCGGATTTCGTTTTGGTAAATAAACTGTCTCGGCCACCACTCCACCCCTTTTTGAAAGGACGAGCGTTGCCCCGGCTTGTTTTAGCGCGGTCAGATAGTAAAGATTGTTCTCCTGTCGAAAAACATAATCGACGTCATTTGTATATATCTTGTGCTCGGCGCTAAATAACAACATCACACTGTTATCTTCCATCTTTGCCGCGACCGCCGCACGACGTTTCGCCAATTCGGCATGGCGTTCGGCATCAGTGAATTTCGGTGCTTTTGGCGTGACTAGGATCGAAGTCGGGCCAGCAATGGTACCTACCGACAGAGCGGCCATCGTAAACGATAAGATCAGGAAAAATGTAGTAACTAGTTTCATCTCAATACCTCAATGTCTATATCTTTTGAAGACTCATTCCCAAAATAGTCTTTAGCGAAAACTCTTAGAACAAATTGCCCCAATCCGATGCTCGCCGGATCGAGAAAATCTTCGCGATTGTCACCGCCGCTGACGGAATTCGTGACGATGTAATTGAAGATCGTCTCGCCCGTTGCACCTGAATGGCTGCCGTTGGCGTAGGCGAGCTTTACTGACTCGTTCGATGGCATCCGGTCGAAGACAATGTTCCAGCTTGGCTCGCTGAGCGGTGTTTTATCGCTCTTTAATATCTGGTAACCGAGCTTGTAAACACCGAGGCGTCTTCGTTCAGAGTTCCCGTCCATTTGGTCGTACGCACGGACGACTATTCGCGTCTTTTCTGTGAGTTTAATACGCGATGCGGGCGAAACGGTTTCGACTAAATTCCACTTTTGGTCATAGATCGACACTTTTTCGATCACCGGCGGCCTTGAATCGCTGGTTCCTGGCAATATGATTGCGTCAAGAGCGTTCATCTCGCTCCCGCTGCGGCCGGCGATGAGGTGGACGTGATTCATCGAGTTGAGTGTGCCGACCGGGTCGCCGGCATTGAATTTAGTGCCTCGCGGGACGCGAACGCCAGTCAGTTTTCCGTTCTCTTTGACGAACTGAAATCGCTCATCACCAAACGGCTTCGACTCGACATCGCGGCCTAAGCGGATATGTATGTACCCAAGCGTTGGCATTCGTATCCATTCACGCAACGTCCCAAAGTTCTCCGCCGCTATCGGTCGGAGTACCTTTTCGTCGCGAATGAATCTCGCAGTTTCACCATAAGCACCAGCGATATCGAGGCCGTTGTGAAACCATATATTGTCGTCGTCGGGCGCGACCAGCCCGCGTATCTCGCCGAGTGTTCCGGCAATGTCGCGTTTTGCCCCGGGCGGATCATAAGGCCAGCGTGCGGGAGCGGCGTTGCGGAATTCTTCTGCAGTTTCACGTTTTCTTCTAACAAGCTTTTTCGAATCGTCTTTCGCGGGCTCTCGTATCGAGAAACTCCTGACAAGCTGATTCTCACTATCAGCGACGATCAGATCGCCATTGGCTGCGATCGCGAGGCCGGATGGACGATTGAAGCTTGATTTCAGTGCCGGGCCGTCTTGGTCTCCTCTCGAATCGCTCGAGATCGTGGTTACGACGGGCAGCGTGGTTCCGCCAATACGTCTGATCACGTTGCCGTCAGCGATGAAAATGACGCCGCTTGCATCGACCGTTAAAGCTGTCGGTTGGACGAAAGACGCCATCGGCAACAGACCATCTTTAAGATCGCCTTGGCCATTTCCTGCCAGCGTCCAGACTGCCCCGTACTTTTCAACGACGCGAATACGCCGATTTCCGGTGTCTGCGACGAGAAGATCGTTTCCGCGGATCGCAATTCCGGTAGGAGTGTTGAAACGCGCAGTATGAACGTCGCCATCTTCAAAACCTCTCTCTCCTTCCGCGACGGTGGTGACGAGATCTTTTTCGATTACGCAAACGCGGTCGTTATATGAGTCTGAGAAGTAGATCGCACCCTCATTACTGACCGCGACACCTATCGGGCCGTTAAGTGGGGTTTTATCGTCGATGTCCATTTCCAGAACCGTATGCCGACTGTAACCACAACCCGTTGCAAGGACAGTTACCTGGCCGGTCACCGAAATCGCCTTGATCGTGTTGGAACCGGTGTCCGCAACAATCAGATCGCCGTTCGGAGAGAAAGCGATTCCTGACGGCGTGTCCAAACCTTCGGCAAAAACGGACGCCTCGTTACCGACGATCCGCCAGATCTTATCATTCTGCCCGTCCGACACGAAGATCTCATTCCCACGCACCGCGATGCCGAACGGTTCGCCGATCTCTCCGCTTTGTCCGGCTGTCGTCTTTACGAATTTGTATTCGCCGACTGTATTTGACGGCCACAAGTACCAAAGTATCGCGGCGAGAGCGAGCAAAAGCACGCCGCAGGCGGCTGCTGCGATGAGTGAATTCTTTATGGTGATCTGTCTTCTGGAACGCGGAGGTTTCATGAGGTACAAACGGGCTATATGTTACTATATCCCCATAGCAATCATTGCAGAAGCCCGCACGATAGTAAGGGCACTAAATTTTTCAAACAGGAGAATTATATATGTTTTCATTACAAGATCTGCTCGGCCAGGAGCAGGGTGAACAGGCTGTCAGCGAGATCAGCAATAATGTCGGGGCCGACAGTTCGATGGTAAATACGGCGATCCAGATGGCTTTGCCGGCCCTTATCAACGGCCTCGCCAACAACGCCTCAACACCGCAGGGAGCCGAGAGTCTCAATACCGCTCTCGACGATGATCACAGCGGCGGCGGTGTGCTTAACAACCTCGGCGGCCTCGGCGGGATGATCTTTGGTGGCCAGCAGGAAGCCGCTCCGCCACCGCCGCAGGCAAATGCGGGCGGAATTCTCGGCCATATTCTCGGCAGCAATCAAGGCGCGGTCGCACAGGACGTGAGCCAAAAGTCGGGCCTCAACATCGGACAGGTTGCACAGATCCTGATGTTCCTCGCCCCGATCGTGATGAGCCATCTCGGACAGAAAAAGCAGCAGGAAAACGTCGGAGCCGACGGTCTCGGCGGCCTCCTAGGCAGCCTCCTCGGCGGCGGCCAACAGGCTCAGGCCGCAGCGCCGCAATCGTCCGGCAATTCCATGATCGACATGGCCTCAAACATGCTCGACAGCGACCGCGACGGCAGTTCGCTCGACGACATCGCTTCAACGGCGTTCAATTACATCACTAAGAAATAGCGCAAAACAGATAAAACAATGCCGCCGTTGCCTGGAGCCCGGCGGCATTGTTTTGCGGATGACGAAGGCTGTCGGACCGCAGGCTGCCAGCCGGCGTGTCATCAACCCGCCGGCGGGCACCCAGCGGTCCCACAGGAATCAAAAAATTACAGATAGCGCCAAATACCGCAACCCAGAGCTGGTTATTAATAGCGG
>JANPDK010000081.1:0-4727 GCA_031431415.1 Acidobacteriota bacterium
TCGAGCAACATTTTGCCGGGCAAACGGCTGGATGCATACCTCGCCGGAATGATCGCCACTACATTTTTTGTTGGAATTTCCCCGTGTAGCTCCACGGGATTTTAGGTTATATCTGTTTGAGCGAAAGAGCAAGACCGCAAAGACGAACTTGGAACCGGGCGGCCATTTGGCTACACTCTTGTGCAATGCAAACAGACGAAAAAGCCGAATATTATTCACAACTCCCGTATCCCGCCGATCCTGCGCCGGCCGCTCCGACACCAAGCAATCCTCCCTGGAATTCAGGCGAGGCATTTGGAGCATGGTTTGTAAGTGTGATGTTCATTCTCCTCGTCCCGGGCATTTTTCTCATGCCGTATTTGCTTCTCCAGCAGCCGCCGATCATTGAGTCCGCCGAGATCGTAAAGTTTGCCACGAATGATACGGGTGCGGTTCTCGTCCAATTGCTCGCGATACTGCCCGCACATCTATTAACGCTCGGTGTCGTGTGGCTCGTCGTGACGCGGCGTAAATTCGATTTCCGAGAAATGCTCGGCTGGCGATCGGGCGGCGTTCGCTGGTGGCACTACCTTATTATTCTGGGCCTGTTTTGTGTTGTAGCGGCTGTTGTCGGAAGTTTTTTCCCCGAAAAAGAAAACGAGCTTTTACGTATATTGCGCAGCTCACGCTCCGCAGTCTTCGCCGTAGCCTTTGTCGCAACCTTTACGGCACCATTTGTCGAGGAAGTCATATACCGTGGCGTACTCTACTCTGCGTTTCAACGCACTTTTGGCACCGCCGCCGGATTTGTGTTGGTGACCCTGCTGTTTGCACTCGTTCACGTACCCCAGTACTGGCCGAGCTATTCGACGATCTTTCTGTTGACGCTACTCAGCGTTATATTGACCTCAGTTCGGCTATTCTCGGGAAATCTGTGGCCCTGCATTGTACTGCACACAATATTTAACGGCCTGCAATCGGTATTTCTCATCATCGAGCCATACGTTCCCAAACCTGAAACGACAGAACCGGCCGCGGCACTCATCCATTTCTTGCAATAAAAAGGCGTGAGAATTCGCATTCTCACGCCCCAATATTCTCCCACATGAAAACGATCAATTAATGATCGGTTTATCTTTGGCCGGTAGCGGTGGAGGCGGTGGTGGCGGACTGAAAACCACCGGTTCCTTGGCCTGTCTAAACTCGACGCCCTTACTATCACCGCCTCGATCACGCACCGATCCGCCCCCGTTACCTATCTCATCGTCAAACCGCATCTCTTTTCTGCCATCCAACCTCGTTGGGAGGAGAACAGGTTTGATATTTCGTGGAAGGGGTGGGGTGGTGTTTCGAGGCAGATAGTAATAACACATACAACTGTTATAACCGTAGCCATAAGGCGAGTTCCAATTTGGAAAGAATGGCATAAACAAACACTGCCTCGATACCGGATCAAAGACCCAAACCCCAGATGTACTCGTCCGGCCCCAAATCCCGGCCGTGAAAGAATTAATTAGCGAATCGATGACAAGCGGTTGCGTGTTCTTCGCATTAAACGCCGACGCCATCTTGGCCAGATCCTTTGAACGAGTGCGGCTCCACGAGGCCAGACCGTCACGTTTGCCCTTATCGAATTTGGCGATCGAAACCACTCCGCCGTCAATGGTGCCGGTGTTGCCTTCCTTGATGAGAACAATGTTTCTCTCGCCGACGACCGATTTGCCATCAATTACCGAGAGTAAACCCCGGCCATCGGCTGAAACATCGATGCGATAAACGCCGGTATCAACGATCGTCACTCTGCCCTTCGGCGTATGGGCCGATACGCGAAACTGATTTGACGCAAAGACCTCAAGGATCGCACTGCCGCGATTTATCTCGAGCCGGAGATCGTCGAGCGATGTCGTGCGAAAACTAAATTCGCTCTCGCCGCCCAGTCGCAGATACGACCCGGGATTGAGAAGTACCTCGGCCATGCCCCCGGCTGAGGTGACGACCTTGTCACCGGCGTTCAATTGATCGCCGCTGATGAGTGTATCGGTCGTCCCATCGACACGCGTGACGCTCGTCAGGCCTTCGGAATAATTGATCATTCCGGCCTTCGCGGAGATCTTATACTTGTCCGCCGCCGAAACAGCTTTCTGAGCGAAGAGCGCGCAGGCAGCTACACAAACGACCAGTACGATCTGAGTCGTGCGAATGATACTTCTATTCATATGTGTCTCCTGAGAAATGGGTCTGTACCTGAATCATAGACCCATTTTGGTAAAATGCAAAGGGTTTTCACGCCAGAATCGCCAACTTAGATTTTTCATCACATGGCGAACAACCTTTCACATCTAAGCGTTATCTAAGTTGATGCCGGTCAACCTCGGTTGGTTGGCAGACATGGCAACCCATATGGCAACATTCCAAGATCCAAGTCACTGTTTTGCACCGATCGAAGTGATCGAAAGATTACTTCAGATCCGCGCCGAACTTGGCTTTTCGGAGAATGTCTATCTCAACAGGTCTCAGGAATTGACCGATTTTCTCGACGCCTACGGGTTTGATATTTACGCATTTTCAACCGATAACGCGAAGATCAATTACGATGAATTTTCGACGCCCGTAGTGCCCGGGGGCGACAATCTCCACTGCTCCTTCACCGCTCATTAGACAAACTTCACAAGTTCCCGGACGACAGAAGGAACGCTCGACGAAGGAAACTTCGGAGGGCGTTTCGCCTTTATCCTTATTGAGCTTTGACAATAAACAACGTGCCGTCGTCATCGAGAAATTTGCTCTCGGTAAAGTCGGCGACGCCTTTGCGTATGTGGTCGATCAGCTTTTTGGCCGGTAGGTCGATGCCATCGAGAACGCGTTTAGCAAGACGATCCTGGCCGTATTCTTCGCCGTTGGGATTGGCGGCCTCGGTGATCCCGTCGGTATAGATAACCATCACCTGGCCCTCTTCAAATCGAATAAAATGCTGGTGATAGTGCAGGTCGTCAAACATGCCGAGTGCAATGTCACCGTATTCAACGAATCGGTATTCCCCGTCGGCCTTTATCAAGAGCGGCGGATTGTGGCCCGCGTTTGAGAACACAAATGTGCGGTTCGTCGAGTCAAGTATTCCGTAAATAGCAGTAATGAACTTATTGTCCTCGATCGAATCGCGCAAGAGACTGCTTACCTTCGAAAACGCGATGTGCGGCGCGTATCCGATCTGTACGCATGATCGCAAACAAGCGCGCAAGAACGACATCAAAAGTGCCGCCGGAATTCCCTTCCCGACCGCATCTGCGACGACGATCCCGATCTGATCGTCAAAAACCTGCACCCAATCGTAATAGTCACCCGAAACTTCCTCGGTCGGAAAAATATATGCGCTAATGTCAAATCCCTCGACGACCGGATCGGCGGCGGGCAAGAGCTCTAACTGCACGTGCCGTGCGATCTCGAGCTGTGCCTGAAGTCGCTTTTTCTCAACGACCTGCTCGTGCAACCGCACCTTTTCGATAATGATCGCAACTTGGGACGTCAAAAGCTGGAGCACCGTTAGATCGTCTTCGGTATAGGCGTTTAGCCGGTCGCTCTCGAGATCAAATGCGCCGATAACGCCGTCGTTAGAGATGATCGGCGCGACCATTTCGGACCGAGTCAGGTCGCGAGCGGCAAAGTATCTCGCGTCCTTGCTGACATCCGGCGAAATGATCGCCTTGCCGGTCTGAGCAACCGTGCCCAAAAAGCCCTCGCCCATACGCAGCCGCGGCTCGATCAGTTCAAAGCTGATCTGATATCCGCGTATCGCCTTCGACTTAAACACGTACGGACTCTTGTCGTCTGGGCTGAACTCGATCAGATAAATCCCCGCCGCGTCATACGGAATGAGCGAGCCAAGCGTGTCCATGACGAGGTTGAGCACCTCGTCCAGATCGAGCGAGCGGCTGATCGTTTTTGTGATGTCGAGCAGCAGCCGCAGCTTATCTACAGTTGCGAGTTGGGGTTGAATATTTGTGTCCGGATGTGACATTGACGCGAGCTAAAGTGTGGATTATACACCATTAACCGCTAAAAACCTTGGCTGCGTATTCGTCCCACAGACGCGAGATCTTAATGCGAAATTCGACGAGCGCACGGCTCACACGAAAATGTGCAGCGATCTCAGGGATCGTTTTGCCCTCGACGACCATTCGCTTTAGCGAGCTGTACGGTATCAATGCTGCGGCTCCTGTACCGTAGGCTTCTTCCTCGATCGAATGATTGTAATCGCGGGCGTTGACCGTGCCGTCTTTAGCGACAGTCTCGATCGCAAGGCGGCTCGGTTTGTGGCCAAGAAAGACGTGGCTGACCTCTTCCATGAGAGTCGCGGCGTGGCGGTTCTTACCGTGCGTGGGGTTTAGAATTATCAACTTTCGCCCGTCAGGCAATTTATGCGAAGCCGCACCTCCCGACCATGCGTCCTTGCCGATGCCCAAAAGATGCTCCCGCGACTCATCGCTCAAAGCCTCGATGTCCTCAAGCCGAACAACAAGCAAATTTGCATACCGAGCCAGTTCAAACGGATCGAGCGGCTCGTCATCACGCAAAAGGCCCGCGAATTGTCGCAGGCCCTCAGCTTGTAATTCAAACCGGCGTCCTTTTTGAGATGGGGGTAATTCGTCGAGTTTCACAGTTGCAGATCAAAGTTGCAGAAGCCCGCACCAAGTAATGGCAACCGGTAGTTTGGAAGTATTCCCTAAATACGAGCGGGGTTCTTCAAACGA
>JANPDK010000082.1:0-10908 GCA_031431415.1 Acidobacteriota bacterium
GCGTACGGCACGGCTTCAACCACCAAACAACCGTCACAAAAAGGCTCCGCTTTGCTGATCCCCTGCGGCAGACGCCCACGAAATTCGGTCGCGAGTTCCCTTTTGGCTTCGCCGACGCCCATCAGGATCGCTTTGCTTCCGTGGTTGACCTTTCCGCTGGCGTAATCGAGCGTGTCGAAAGCCGTTTGGCTGAAAATGTGAAGATCGCGGTTCCATTCAACGCGTGCGAGGATGTGTTCGAACAAGGTTTTGAAGTCGCGAAGGTCCTGCGGCGTGTCGGTGAGGAGCAGAAATTTTGTCAGAGTAAGCTGGCCTTCGCCAAGGATACGAAAACCCGCCGACAAAGCCTCGCGGGCATATCGCTCGCGAACAACCGCCGCCGCCAGCGAGTGAAATCCCGTCTCGCCATAGCTCCACAGATCACGTACGGCGGGCATCACGAGCGGAAACAACGGCGACAGCAACTCCTGCAGGTAATCACCGATGAAAAAGTCTTCCTGACGAGGTTTTCCGACCACCGTCGCGGGATAAATGGCGTTTTTGCGGTGAAAAACGGCGTCCGCTTTGAAAACCGGGTATTCGTGTTTGAGCGAATAATAACCGTAATGATCGCCAAACGGTCCTTCGGGCTGTCTCTTATGCGCCGCGACATGTCCGCAGATAGCAAATTCCGTCTCCGCGATCAGGCGATGCCGGTTTTCGCCAAGCGGATTGTTCGCCGTGTTAATTTTTCCACCCGCAAGGAGAGATGCGAGCATCAATTCGGGAACGCCTTCCGGCAGCGGCGCGATCGCCGAGACTATTAACGCGGCCGGACCGCCTAGAAAGATCGTCAAGGGCAAAGATTCGTTTCGCTGCTCGGCCTCAAAATAATGAAAACCACCACCTTTACCGATCTGCCAATGCATCCCCGTTTCTGTTTGGCTGTAACGCTGGATGCGATACATTCCCAGATTTGGTTTTTTGTCCGTCGGGCTCTCGGTATAAACGAGCGGTAATGTTATGAAATGTCCGCCGTCTTCTTGCCAGAGTTGAAGCAGAGGAAGTTTGTTTAGATCGACCGTGGATTGTATTGATTCGAGAACCGGAGCTTTGTTTACTGACCTAGTGCCGAGCTTTGCGGCCGCAAATCCCAGATCACGGAACTTCCAGAGCTTATTCAATTTCGGCGGAATGAGCGTTTCGGCAGCGTGGACGGCACGTTTTACAAGTTCCAGAGGCTTCGGGCCGAATGCGAGATCGATCCGGCGTTTGGTGCCGAAAAGATTTGTGACGACGGGAAACGCAGACCCTTTTACATTAGTAAAAAGCAAAGCTTTGCCCTGTTCATCGATCACGCGCCGATGTATCTCGGCGATCTCGAGATATGGATCGACCTCAGCCGCGATCTCGACGATCTCATGTTCGCGTTGGAGCAAGTCGATGAATGTTCTGAGATTCTTATGCATAAAGATAAGAATTCACCACAGAGACACAGAGACACAGAGTACACAGAGGTTAGGATTTTTTGTTCCAAAATCTCTGTGCTTTCTGTGTCTCTGTGGTGACCCCTTACTGATAGTCGTAAAATCCTTTCCCGCTCTTGCGTCCCAGCCAACCGGCATCGACGTACTTTTTGAGCAAGGGACACGGACGGTATTTCGGATCGCCGAGGCCTTCGTGGAGGACATTTAAGATCGCGAGACAAACGTCGAGACCAATAAAATCTGCCAACGCGAGCGGTCCCATTGGGTGATTCATACCGAGTTTCATGATCTCGTCGATAGATTCCTTGGTCGCGACTCCTTCGTGAAGAGCAAAGATCGCCTCGTTGATCATCGGCATCAATACGCGATTGGAAACAAAGCCCGGATAGTCATTACACTCGACGGGAACCTTGCCGAGCTGTTCGGAAAGAGACTTCACTTTCGCGTAAGTCTCATCGGATGTTGCAATTCCACGGATAACCTCAACCAGTTTCATAAGTGGAACCGGATTAAAGAAATGCATGCCGATGACCTTGTCCGGACGTTTCGTTGTCGCAGCGATCTTGGTTATCGAGATGGACGAGGTGTTCGAGGATAGAATTGCGTCCTCGCCGCAGATAGCATCGAGCTTTGCGAAGATCTGTTTTTTGATCTCAAAATTCTCCGACGCCGCCTCGACCATCAGTGAGCAGCTTTTCATGTCGTCCAGGCTTGTCGTTGTCGTAATACGCGTCAAAACCTCAACCTTTTGCTCCTCGGTCATCGTTTCTTTCTTCACAAAACGATCAAGGCTCTTTCCGATATTTCCGATGCCGCGTTCGACGAAATCAGCCGACACGTCGCACATCACCACATCAAAACCCGCACCCGCAGCCGTCTGAGCAATGCCGCTGCCCATCGTTCCGGCACCAATTACTCCGATTATTTCACTCATGTCTATTCACTTGATCCAACTAACAAAAATCAAAGAATGAATTTATCAAATCGGTCGCACAAAACAAACGGACGACCGAAGATAACTCCGAGTCGCCCGTTGATTCGTTAGAGACTTATAATCTATTGCCAACTATTCGGCGGTGGCGGCGGTGCGTACAAACGCTGTCCGTCGTGTCCGGCAAGTGCGTAAAACTGTTTACCTACATCGCCAAACAAAAACCAAAGCCCGTAAACGCCAAGCGCGGTTCCGAGCGGGAAACTAAACAACGACAAAATACTTCCGATGATACCGAGCGTTCGCCCGATCGGTTTTTCTTTGAGCATCTTAAATCCGATCAGAAGATCAAACGCGGCAAACGCAAGCATCAAAATCGCCACCAAAATGCCGACACCCATAAATATGCCGCCTATTACCTGTTCGTCTTCGCGCCGTGAATTTGCAAGCATCGCACCACCGATACCCGCGTATAATACGCCCATGATGACGCCGCCAAGCAATTGCAGAGCGCCCTGAACGAAGAAGAAAATACTTAGTAGTTTGTTGTGTTCCTTACCTGTCATTATACCGCCTCGGTTTTGATTTCAAACTTTCACTTTGTAGAACGTTTGAATCCACAACCGGGTTGCAACATTTTGTGTCAATCACGCTCGACGGCCAATGCTACCGAGTTTCCGCCGCCAAGGCAAAGGGCCGCTACACCGCGTCGCGCACCACGGCGTTTCATTTCGTAAAGAAGCGTAGTCAGAACCCGGCTGCCCGAACTGCCGATCGCGTGGCCAAGAGCAACTGCACCGCCGTTGACGTTGACTTTTTCCACGTCGAGGCCGAGTTCTTTCATAACGCCCAGAGCCTGGACGGAAAATGCTTCGTTGAGTTCGAAAAGATCAACGTCGGCCATTGACCAGCCAGCTTTTGCGAGAACATTCTGCACACCTTTGACCGGTGCCATCATGATGAGTTTTGGCTCGATACCGGACGAAGCCCACGCGACGACGCGGCCGAGGGGTTCGATTCCGGATGCGGCCGCATTTTCTGCGGATGTGACGACGAGGGCCGATGCTCCGTCATTTACGCCGGGGGCATTGCCCGCCGTTACAGTTCCGCCGTCGCGTTTGAATGCCGGTTTCAGTTTCGAAAGACTCTCGGCGGTGGTGTCAGGACGAACCGGTTCGTCGTAGTCGAGAATGATCGCGTCGCCTTTCCTCTGGGGGATCTCGATTGGCACGATCTCGTCGGCAAAGCGGCCTGCGGCTTGAGCTTCGGCGGCTTTGCGGTGTGAATTGAAAGCGTAGTCATCCTGAGCTTCGCGCGAAATCTGATATTTGTCGGCAACGATCTCGCCGGTGTTGCCCATGTGCCAGTTCTCAAAAGGACACCATAAACCATCGTGAATCATCAGGTCGGTCGCCGTCTGATTGCCCATGCGAAATCCGTCGCGTGCCGTCTGCAATGCGTACGGAATATTAGACATCGATTCCATTCCGCCAGCAACGACATATTCAGCATCACCGAGTTGAACAGCCTGTGACGCAAGAGCAACCGCACGTAAACCTGATCCGCAAACCATATTGATCGTCAACGCGGAAACTTCTGGAGGAAGCCCCGATTTCAATGCGGCCTGACGTGCAGGAGCCTGTCCTAGTCCCGCCGCGACCACGCATCCCATGATGACCTCATCGATCTTTTCCGGAGCGACGCCCGCACGTGCGACGGCTTCTTTGATCGCTATCGCCCCGAGTTCCGGAGCCGAAAAGCCCTTTAAGAGGCCTTGAAATTTGCCCGTCGGCGTCCTCGCTGCGCTTATGATGACTGCCTGCTTGTTTGTACTCATATTATTGTCTTGTATAAGATTGTCTTGTATAAGTTAAAAACCGCCATTCTATTGCAAACGATTATTTTATGATGATTCACGCGTCGGTTCAAAGGTGACGGTGTTTGTATTTTGGATCAGATTCGTTTAAGTTTTGAGAAACTCCGGTTCTAAATTCACCATAGGCAGGTAAATAAAAGTGCGTTCAAGCTACGTCCGTGTTCTGTTGGCATCGCTGGTTTGCCAATTTGTACTATTGTCGCTCGTTTTGATCGAGGTTTCGGCTCAGACTGCAGCGCTAAAGATCGATCCGCTAAAAAATCTACAGTTTCGCTCGATCGGTCCGTTTCGCGGCGGGCGCGTTGCTGCTGTGGAAGGCATAGCGGGACAATCAAACGTCTATTATTTTGGCGCTACGGGCGGCGGCGTCTGGAAAACGACAGATGGCGGCGTCAATTGGGCGAACGTCTCAGACGGCTTTTTTGGTACGGGTTCAGTAGGTGCCATCGACGCTGCCGATTCCGACCCGAATACGATCTATGTCGGAATGGGCGAGCAAACATTGCGTGGTAACGTGTCGAGCGGCGACGGAATGTATAAGTCTGTCGATGGCGGCAAGAGCTGGAAGCACATCGGGCTCGGCGACACTCAGCATATTGCGAGAATTCGTGTTCATCCGAAAGATCCGAATACGGTGTATGTTGCAGCTCTCGGCCATCTTTGGGGAAACAACGACGAACGAGGCATTTTTCGAACTCGTGACGGCGGTAAGACCTGGCAGAAGATACTATTCCGCAACTGGGCAACCGGAGCCAGCGAATTGGCGATGGACCCGTCGAATCCCAACACGCTTTACGCGGGTTTCTGGCAGGTTAGCCGCAGGCCGTGGCGTATGGACAGCGGCGGTGAAGGCAGCGGATTCTTCAAATCCGTAGATGGCGGCGACACATGGGTCGAGATCACACGTAATCGCGGTTTGCCCGCAGGACTCAATGGCAAGATGAACATCACGGTTTCGCCCGTTAATCCGAATCGACTATTCGCGATGGTCGAGAATAAGGATGGCGGGCTTTTTCGCTCGGAAGACGGAGGTGACTCGTGGCAGCGTGTCAGCGAAAGTGCGGCGATCCGGCAGCGGCCGTGGTACTACAATCGGGTTTACGCCGACCCTGAAAATGAAAACACGGTCTATGTCTTGAACGTCGGTTTTCATAAATCGATCGACGGGGGGCGGACGTTTACAGCTATTGGGGTACCCCATGGTGACAACCACGATCTTTGGATCGCTCCTAATGACCCTAAGCGGATGATCGAGGGCAACGACGGCGGGGCGAATGTCAGTGTCAACGGCGGCGGCAGCTGGACCGAACAAGATCAGGCAACGGCCCAGTTTTATCGCGTCACGACCGATAACGATTTTCCCTACAACATCTATGGTGCCCAACAGGATAACTCGACAATCCGCATCGCCTCAAGGTCAGACGATGGAGCGATCACCACCGCTAATTGGTTCGCGGTCGGAGGTGGCGAATCTGGTTGGATCGCTCCGCATCCTGAGAATTCGGATGTGGTCTTTGCCGGTAGTTACGATGGCCTCCTGACTCGCTGGGACCGGAAGACAGGACAGGAGCGAAATATCGACGTTTATCCCGACAATCCGATGGGATCGGGAGCCGAAGGGACGAAATTTCGTTTCCAGTGGAATTTTCCGATCCTTTTCTCGCCGCATAAAACAAATGGCAAATATGCACTCTATTCGGCGGCGAATGTACTGTTTAGCAGCTACGACGAAGGCCAGTCATGGCAGCCTATCTCGCCAGACCTGACACGAAATGACAAGTCGAAGCAGACACATTCCGGTGGTGCTATCTCTGGCGACAATACGAGTGTTGAGTATTACGACACGATCTTTTCCGTAGACGAATCGCCGGTAAAACAGGGCGTTATTTGGGTCGGAACGGACGATGGCCTGGTTCAAGTCAGCCAGAATAACGGACAGTCGTGGAGCAACGTCACCCCGAAAGACCTTCCGGAATGGATACAGGTCAATCACATTCGAGCGTCGCCACACGATGCGGGTTCTGCTTACTTTGCTGCAACAAATTACAAAAACGACGACCAAAAGCCGTATCTGTACAAGACCAACGATTACGGCAAAACGTGGAAGAAGATCGTCAATGGCATTCCGGCGGATCACTTTACCCGAGCCATCACCGAAGACCCGAATCGTCGCGGCTTTCTGTACGCCGGTACCGAACGCTCGATCTTTTATTCATCCGACGACGGTGAAAGCTGGAAGAGTTTGCAACTAAATCTGCCGATAGTCCCGATCACTGATCTAACAGTACAAAAACGTGAAAAAGATCTAGTCGTAGCCACGCAGGGCCGTTCCTTTTACGTTCTGGACAACCTGCCGGTACTCTATCAGCTCGCCGACGCAGAAAAGGCTGCTGCCTTTTTATTCAAGCCGGAAGACGCGTATCGAACGGCTGGGGGTGGCGGATTTGGCCTTCCTGCGACAGCAACCGTTGGCCGAAATCCTGCGAGCGGAGCCGTCGTGAATTACTATCTAAAAGATAAGCCGACCAAAGATGTCACGATCGAGTTTCTCGACGCGACAAATACTGTCATCCGCAAATTCACACGTCGGGTCGATGGTCCAGGTAGCGACGCTCCCGGAGAACCACAGCCGCCGGCAGAGATCGGCTTCAATACATTCGCCTGGAACTATCGAATGCCAAACGCGACGACAATCACCAACCTCATTATGTGGGGCGGATCACTAGCGGGGCCGCGTGTGCCACCGGGAAACTATTCTGCAAGGCTGACCGTTGACGGCAGAGTAATTGCGACCGAGCCTTTCGCGGTCAAGGCTGATTTGCGGTTGACAACAACTCAGGACGATTTTGCCAAGCAGTTCGACCTGATGAAAAAGATCAACTCGAAGCTGACCGAGACGCACACGGCGATAAATGAGCTTCGGGACGTTAGAACGCAGATCGAAAATCTTTCTCGACGGATGAAGCCGGAGAACAAAGACCTGATCGACAAGGCGAAAGACATTGTGTCGAAACTGACCGCCGTCGAGGAAGCATTACATCAGACCAAGATCCGCAGCGGCCAGGATGCTCTGAATTTCCCGATCAGGCTCAATAACAAGCTCGCGGCCTTGAGTTCGTTTGTCGATAGTGCAGATTATGGCCCGACCGCGTCGGCCTATGTTGTTTACACGGATCTGACGACGCAGATCGATGCTCAGTTGGCCAAGTACGCGGCGATTAAGACGCAGGACGTGGCCGATTTCAATAAACAGTATGCGGCGAAAGGTTTGCCGGTCGTGGTTACGGCGAGATAAAGACGGCGAGGCTAATCCTCGCCTATATCTTCATTCCAGATCTCAGGATGGGCCGTGATGAATGCGGCGAGCAGTTCGATGCATTCTTGTGAGTTGAGAACGATGACCTCGACGCCGAGTTCGCGGAGCGATTCGATGCCACCCTGAAAAGTCTCCGCTTCTCCGACGATCACCGTACTGATCCCGAATTGCCGGATCAGGCCGGTGCAGTACCAGCACGGAGCGAGCGTGGTCACCATGATGGTGTCACGATAGCTCCGTTGCCGTCCGGCTTTGCGAAAGGCGTCGGTTTCGCCGTGGACTGATGGATCGTTCTCCTGCACCCGGCGGTTGCGGCCTCGGCCGAGCAAGTTGCCTTCACCGTCAAACAGCGCGGCACCGATCGGTACACCGCCCTCGGCGAGCCCGATCCTCGCTTCTTCGATTGCGATATCAAGTAGTGAGTTCAAGTCGATATTTGTTTTCATATCTGTGTGTTAGTCTGGGGGGCATGTCGAATGGTTTCCAGCCCGGTGACTTCCTTGTCTTTCAATTAGAGGCGGGTTTTGCTCTCCTGCGGTTACTTGAGATCGCCGATTCGGCCGATGGCAGAATATGGCATGTAGCCGGCTATGATGAATTCTATCTTGATGTCGAAACGGCGGAGACGATGTCCGCCAATCCTTCTCAGCTAAGTTCAAATAATCCACATATCGCCCTTACTACCCGTGCATTTGAAAGTACACAGGTCGCAAAGATATCAAATGTTCAGCTGACCCAAGCCGAGCTTGATCCGCTTGCAAGATGGAAAGCCGATCCGAATCGCCAGGTTTCAGATCGTTCCGTGCGGCTGATGCTCGGTTTACGTTGACCGCACCTTCTTTTCCGAAAGATGCTTGGTCGTGTGATCGGTAACGCTGGGCGGAACGATATTTTCAAAATCAGCCTCATTCAATAATTTCCCCGTTTTCGAACTTTCTGGTTCGATGGCTGACGCTCGCCCACTTTTTTTAAAGTGCCTTCTGAGCAAAATCGACCGCCATAGCGTCTGCGTGTGCCAGAATCCCATCGCGGTTAAAAGTCCGGCGGTTGCATATATCAACCAGTGCGTATCTTCGCGAAAAGCCAGTATCAAATAGAGCAGGATCGCCAGCGTAAAACACGCGACCATCGTCATCGCGCTAAAAACGAGATTGACCTTTACGTGTTCCTCAGGTTTGATCGGGCCTTTTAGCGGCTTGGTGAGATCGGGGAGAAAGATGCCGCACTGGCGGCAATACGTTTCAGGTGATTGGTCTGCGTTTCCGCATTTTGGACAATACATCGAGAAAGTTGTCAGTGGTCGTTTGTCAGTTGTCAGAAAAAGAAACAATCCTAAAGCTTACGTCGTTTTAGTTCCTTTTCGATCATTTCGAGTTCCCTGCTCATGTATCCTGCGGCGGACGAATTTTCATTCGCTCTGCGTATGAGGTAAGGCACCGTATCCGCGACCGGGCCGTATGGAACATATTTCGAGACGTTATAGCCCTCTTTCGCGAGTACATACGAAATGTTATCGCCCATGCCGTAGAGCTGCGAGAAGTAGATATGCGGATGATTGGGCGGGACACCAAATTCGTGCATAATCGCGGCGACTTTCTGCGCGCTTTCTTCATTATGCGAGGCGGCGACAAAAGCCATGTCCTTGTAGTGCCGCATGCAGTATTCGAGAGCGGTGTTGTAATCGGCGTCGGTGGCCTGTTTTGTTTCGTGGATCGGCGAGGGATAGCCCATCTCGGCGGCCCGCTCGCGTTCTTTTTCCATATAGGCTCCGCGGACGAGCTTGGCCGCATAGATATAGCCGTCGAGCTTTGCCTGGCGCCGCGAATCCTTTAGAAATTGCAACCGGTCCGTTCTGTACAATTGGAGTGTGTTGTAAATGATCGGCTCTTCGCGATTAAACCTTTCCATCATTTCCGCTGCCAGCCTGTCAATCGCGTCCTGTATCCACGATTCCTCGGCGTCGATAAAAACCGGCTGTTTGACGGAATAAGCGAACTCGCAGATCTCGCTGACGCGTGTGTGAATCCGTTCGCACTTCGCCTGGCCTTTTGCATCGAGTTTTTTCTTTCGGCTCATGCGTTCCAGCGTTCCGAGCGGAGCGATGCCGGTGACCTTGAATACAGCAAACGGGATATTCGGATCATTCTTAGCTCGTTCGATCGTGCGGATGATCTCGTTCTTTGTTCGTTCGAAGTCTTCTTCAGTTGCTTTGCCCTCGACCGAGTAGTCGAGAATCGTGCCGACGTGCGAGCGTCCAAGTTCGGTGATAGTAGGCTCCGATTCCTCGATCGTTTCGCCGCCGCAGAATTGCTCAAAGATCGTCGCCTTGATCAATCCTTCGACCGGCAGCCCGATGGACAATGCAAATCGCGTCGCCGCCGAGCCGATCGAATTCAGCAGCGGCGAATTGAGCATCCTGAAGAGCCGGTATTTTTCCTTTAGCTGGGAATCGTTCTTATCCGCAAAGGCTGTCGCGGTGTCCTGAAAATCGAGACGAAATTCGCTCATAAAATAAAGCCGTTTTTACCGCAGAGTCGCAAAGACGCAGAGTAGAACAACTCACGGGTAAAAGGCAAATTGTGTCTCAACTTGTTTTGTCCTATTATCTTATCTTTACTCAGCGTCTCCGCGTCTCTGCGGTGAAATCTTTATGGCAAAAGGGCTTCCAAAAAGGTCGGAAAACTATTCCGAATGGTACAACGAGATCGTCAAACGTGCTGATCTCGCCGAGAATTCCGCAGTTCGCGGCTGTATGGTGATCAAGCCTTACGGCTTTGCGATCTGGGAAAAGATGCAGCGTGCTTTGGACGATATGTTTAAGGCGACTGGCCATCAGAACGCTTACTTCCCTCTTTTCGTGCCCAAATCTTTCCTTGAAAAAGAAGAAGAGCACGCCGAAGGCTTTGCCAAAGAATGTGCGGTCGTCACTCACTATCGTCTAAAAGCGAATCCCGACGGCAAAGGTCTGATCGTCGATCCGGCGGCGAAACTCGAAGAGGAACTAATCATTCGCCCGACCTCCGAGACCGTCATCTGGAACACCTACAAAAACTGGATCCAGTCGTGGCGCGATCTACCTTTGCTTATTAATCAATGGTGCAACGTCGTCCGCTGGGAGATGCGCACCCGCCTTTTCCTGCGCACCACCGAGTTTCTCTGGCAGGAAGGCCACACGGCGCACGCGACCGAACAGGAAGCGATCGAGGAGACGGAGCGAATGCTTGAGGTTTACGCGACGTTCGCCGAAGAATGGATGGGCGTACCTGTCCTTCGTGGGCTAAAATCACCGAACGAACGCTTTGCCGGAGCCGTCGAAACC
>JANPDK010000083.1:0-6934 GCA_031431415.1 Acidobacteriota bacterium
ATTATGTTAGCTATTAGTTTAATGAGAATGGGCGCGAAGAAAAGACCTTTCTACCGCGTCGTTGTTAAGGAAAAACGCTCCAAGCGTGATGGTAAGTACCTTGAAAATGTAGGCACGTACGATCCGCTTCAGGAACCGGCAGATGTACGGCTCAATCACGAACGCATCCAGTATTGGATCAGCGTTGGTGCTCAGCCGACTGAGACGGTGCACAGCCTGATCAAGCACAATCCGGTCCAGACGGCCGAGGAGCGTGAAGCATCGCTGGCCGCTCGTGCTGAGAAAAAAGCAACTGCCGAAGCCGAGCGTCTCGCCGTCAAGCGAGCCGAGCAGGAAAAGATCGCCGCTGCTGAAGCTGAAAAAGCTGCTGCTGCTAAGGCTGAAGCTGATGCCGCAAAAGCCGAAGCTGACGCCGCTGCTGCTGCTGCTGAAGCAACCGCAACTGCCGAGGCCGAAGCCGCTGCAGCCGCAGAAGCTCCTGCCGAAGAGGTCGCTGAAGCTGAGGCACCTGCTGACGGTGAAGCTGTCGAAGCTGCCCCTGCTGAGGAAGTCGCTGAAATGGTCGAGGCTCCTGTTGAGGCTGAAGCTGTAGAGGCCGCTCCTGCAGAGGAAGTTGCCGAGACGGTCGAGGCTGCTCCGGCTGAAGAAGCTCCGGCTGCCGAAGCTGAGCCTGCTGCTGAGGCTACGGAAGCTACGGAAACTGCAGCTTAGTTCGCCATTTGGTCACGTAATTCGATGAAGGAAGCGGTCGAAAAGATCATAAAATCGCTTGTCGCCGAGCCGGATGCTGTCGAGGTCGAAGAGATCGTTGACGGCAAGACGATTCGCGTCGAGGTCAGGTGCGCCGATAGCGATATGGGCCGCATCATCGGCCGCGAAGGCCGCACGGTAAAGGCGATCCGCTGCATTCTATTTGCCGCAGGGCAAAAGCAGAACAAGCGGTTCATGCTGGATCTGATCGAAGATTAGTTTATTGAGTTCGTTGAGTTCATAGAGTTTGTTGAGAAAGAAGACTCTCTTAGCTCAATAAACTCAACAAACTCTATGGACTCAACAAACTTAGTAGCGATCGCCAACATCGTTCGGACACGGGGGCTTAAGGGCGAGGTTGTTGCTGATCTGCTGACCGATTTTCCTGAGCGTTTCGACGGTTTGGAGACGATCACGGCGGTGATGCCAGACGCGAGCAGGCGTGAATTGACAATCGAAAAGCACTGGTTTCAGTCCGATAGGATCATACTTAAGTTTGTAGGATTCGACACGATCGAACAGGGCGAAACGCTACGCGGAGTCGAGGTCTGCGTCGACGAGGCTGATGCCGTTGAACTCGACGAAAGTGAGTTTTTTGATTGGCAGTTGGCCGAATGTTCGGTTGAAACGATCGACGGAACGCCGCTCGGCCAGGTCATCGAAGTGATGCGAACTGGTGGGACCGAACTGCTCGTCGTCAAAGGCGAGACAAAGGAATACCTGATCCCGTTTGCCGAAGCGATCTGCGTCGAGGTCGATATTGAAAATAAGGTGGTCAAGGTCGATCCGCCAGAGGGCTTGCTGGATTTTTGAGATGACTTTTTGCCGGGAACGCAGCCGCCCTCGGCTGCCAAGTGTCCGATAGGACGCTGTCGCGGTAAATTTCGCGTTGCAAAAGGTCAAGCAACATCACGCCGGAGGAACCGGCGTTTGCAGCCGAGGGCGGCTGCGTTCCCGGCAATGAAGATCGACGTTCTAACAATCTTTCCCGAGTTCTTCCGAGAGGTCTTCGATTTCGGGATAATCCGACGGGCTAAGCTGGCGGAGATAGTTGAGATAAATGTCCACGACATACGCGAGTATGCCTTGGACAAACACAAGATGGTCGATGATCGGCCATTTGGCGGTGGCGACGGGATGGTTTTGAAGCCCGAACCGATATTTGCCGCAATTGAAAATTTAGTCGGAACGAGCGATCGCGATTCATATCCGCAAGGGACATGCGTTGTTTTGATGACGCCACAAGGGCGGCAGTTCAAACAGGCTGTCGGTCAGGAATTTGCTGACGACGCGAAGCACATCGTGATGATCTGCGGCCGGTACGAGGGCGTAGACGAGCGTGTCAATGACACGCTGGTTACGGACGAGATATCGATCGGCGATTACGTGCTTTCGGGCGGAGAGCCCGCTGCAATCGTCATTATCGATAGCATCGTCAGACTCTTGCCGAATGCTCTGGGCAGCGACACTTCGGCTGAGAATGATTCGTTTTCGGACGGCTTGCTCGATTGCCCGCATTACACGCGGCCGGCGGATTTTAGGGGAATGACAGTTCCCGAGGTTTTACTTAACGGCAATCATGCCGAGATCGAAAAATGGCGCTTCTCGAAGGCGCTTGAAAAGACGCGGGCCATACGCCCAGATCTAATAATTGACACAAATGGTGAAAGTAGATAAAAAGTTGCGAAGTTAGTGAGTTGCGAAGTTGCGGAGTTCAAGAACTCTGAAACTCCGTAACTTCGGAAACTCCGTAACTTAAGAATCAACCTCTGGCCGAAGGATAAAAATGAATAGACTGGATTTTGTCGAAAAGACACAGATTAGAGAGAACACACCTAACTTCCAACCGGGCGACACGCTCCGCGTACACGTCCGCATTAAGGAAGGCAACAAGGAACGTCTGCAGGCTTTCGAAGGCATCTGCATCGCCCGCAAGCATGGCGGCGTTCGCGAAACGATCACCGTTCGTAAGGTCAGCTTTGGCGTCGGCGTCGAGCGTATCTTCCCGCTGCACGCGACCGTGATCGATCACATCGACGTCATCCGCCTCGGTAGGGTGCGTCGTGCAAAGCTTTATTATCTACGCGATCTGCGTGGTAAAGCTGCCCGCATCAAGGAACGCGATACGCGTAACAAGGTTGCGAAAGCTAAGTAACTAATGGCAGTTGGGCATTGAGAATCTGTAACAGCGGCGGGCGTGTAGCACGCGTCCGCCGAGGTTACGTTTGGTCTCAACGAACCCGACGCGTTAGAATCAGACGGTGACAGCCACCGTAAAAGAATTTGAACTCAGAGCCGATCGCCAGCAATGGACGATCGGCTTTGATTTTGAGGATCAGGCTCGGTCGGAAGGTTATTTGTTTATCGCAGGTATCGATGAGGTTGGTCGTGGCTGTATCGCCGGTCCGGTAGTTGCCGCAGCTTGTATTCTGGATCGCGAAAAACCCTTGCCCGAAGGATTGGACGATTCGAAAAAACTTGATGCCGCGACACGCACGCGTATTGCCGCCGAGCTAAAACAATCCTGCATCGCCCACGCCATCGGACAGATCGAGGCTGAGGAGATCGATCGCATCAACATTCTCGAAGCGACTAAGAAGGCGATGCTCGCCGCTATCGCTTCGCTCGATCCCGCCGCCGATCACCTACTGATCGACGCTCTACATCTAAAAGCAACACCGCTTCCGCAAAAAGCGATTATCAAGGGCGACAGCATCTCCGTCTCGATCGCAGCGGCGTCGGTCCTCGCAAAAACGTATCGAGACGAACTGATGACCGCCTACGACGTTGAGTTCCCGCAGTACGGCTTTGCCGGCCACAAAGGCTACGGCTGTGCGTCGCATTATGAAGCCATTCATGAACACGGCCCGTGCGTCCTGCACCGGATGACATTCAGAGGCGTGGTGCCTGAAGAACCTGTCGAATTGTCACTTTTCTAAGTTAAAAATTGATCCAATCTGTGGGCTGTTTGTTGCCGGAGAGTGTTATCTTTGTCTCGGCTTTGAACAATGGCGGCCGCATTTGGAGAGCGACTTCGGCCGTGATACGAGCGAGGTGCGGTTCGTTGGCACGTTGCGAGAGATGGGCGAGGACAATGTGGCGAGCTTTGCCGTCGAAATCCATGGTTAGCCAGTCTGCTAGATCTTCATTTGAGAGATGGCCGGTGTGAGACATTATTCGCTGCTTTAACTCCCAGGTGTAGACTGAGCATGCTCGGAGCATGTCTCGGCTATGGTTTGACTCGACGACGATCGCGTCGCAGCCTTTCAAGCTCTCTTTAATAAGGTCGGTGATGTGACCAAAATCCATCAGCGTCGCGACTTTGACACCGTCCTTCTTCGCTACAAATCCAAAATTATCGACCGCATCGTGCGGCACCGAAAACGGCTCAAAATCAATATCGCCGATCCGAAATTCTCGCGTAGATTCGATCTCTTGGGTTCGGTCTTGTAGCGCCTTTTTTCGTTTCGATGATTCGCTATCACCATTTGTCCCGCCCGCTCTCGTGTCAAAATATGCTTCCTCAGTTATCCGAGAAATAAAGACAGGGCACTTTACAGAACTCATCAGCACGCGCAGGCCGCCGATGTGATCGCCGTGTTCGTGTGTGATGAGAATGCCGTCGAGCTGATCGGACTGGACGCCCATTTCGGCGAGGCGACGGAGCAATTCACGCGCGCTCATTCCGGCGTCGACGAGCACATTGGTCGTCTCGCTCGAAATAAGCACCGCGTTGCCGGTCGAACCGCTGCCGAGAACTGTAAATTTCATTTGTCCTTTTGAAAACGCGGTCCGAGTACCTTGGCCATAGCACGCCTCGAAATAAAATTCGGCGTGAACTTACCCATCATCGCCCCGATCTTGTTTACCACGCCCGAAACGACCTTTGTTCTTCCGCTCGCCACGGCTCGCATCCCGGTCTCGACGACATCCTCGACCGTCTGTTGCCCTTTGACCTGAATTGGCCGTTCGATATTTGATGCGGCGAAGAAATTGGTCTTTGTCGAACCCGGACACAGAGCCATTATCTGAATTCCGTACGGTTTATTCTCTTCTGCGATTGCCTCCGTAAATGATGACACAAAAGCCTTTGTCGCGGCGTACGTGGCCATAAAAGGTATCGGCTGAAAACCGGCGGCAGATGAGACGTTAATAATCGTGCCCCGTTTTCGCTCACGCATGCCGGTCAAATATACGTGAGTGATCGCGACCAAAGCGGCGACGTTCAGCTCGATCATCTGCAGCTCGCGGTCGACCTCGAGCTTGGCAAAATCACCGACCGAACCAAAACCAGCGTTGTTAATTAACCAATCAACCTCAAATCCGCAACGCTCGGTTTCCTCGAAAAGCTTTCGGTCCGCGTCCGGCTCGGCCAGGTCGAGCACGACGTAGTGGGCCATTATCTTGTGCCCCAGCATCAGCTCATCGCACAGTTCGTGAAGGGCTTTTTCGTTACGGGCGACGAGGACGAGGTTGTGCTTTTCGGCGGCGAGGCGCCGGGCAAAGGCTTCGCCGATGCCGCTCGATGCGCCTGTGATGAGCGTTACCTTCATTCTGACCTATTCAGAAGTCTAAACTCTTCGCGTGAAATAGCATAGAACACGCAATCCATGCCGTAATGGAGTTCATTACGCTCATAGGTCATTCCGCATTTTTCCATGATTCGCCATGAGCCGGTGTTATCCGGATCGGCAACCGCGACGATGCGTTCGAGACCGGCGGTCTTAAAGCCGTACTTTAGCCACGCCATCGCACATTCATAGCCAAAGCCCTGCCGCCAATATTTCTCAGCTAGGTTGTATCCGACCTCGATCTCACCTGTCTCGCCGAGCGGCTGCAGGCCGCTGGTGCCGATCTTTTCACCGGTCGCTTTGAGCGTCATCGTACTAAATCCAAAGCCATACTTTTCATGGCACTCGAGATAGAACGGAAGTCTGGCCGCGAGAGCCTCGGCGTTCTGCATCTCGGGGCCGCCCATGTAACGGTTGACGGCGTCGGGCACTCGCAGCTCGATCAGCCACGGCAGATCCTCGGGCGTGAGTCTGTTGATAATTAATCTTTCGGTTTCAAACATAATGTAAAAAATGGAAGAGAACCGACATCGGCCTCGTCTAATTATCATTAAATTCACAAAAAAGGACAAAAACTATGGCTAACTTGATCGAAAATCGCAGAGAGTTTTTGAAACGCGCATCGATTACAGCGATTTCGTTTCCAATTCTTGTCGGCTGCCAGAGCGGCACATCGGCGCAGATTGCTGAGTCGGAAATTCTAAAGCGTATTCGGCAGAACACGCGGCCGCTTGGAGCCGAGGGCATGGGGGCGATAGATTTTCCGTTGAATGTCAGAGCCAAGACCGTACTCTCGAACGAAACGGACAGGGGCGAGCCGATCAAGATCCGCGGCACCGTTTACCAGGCCGACGGTAAAACGCCTGCACCGAATACGCTGATCTATCTCTATCACACCGATTTCGAAGGCTACTATGGCCGCAGCTCGAACGAACACAAACACGGCCGCTATCGAGGCTGGTTGCTCACCAATCCGGACGGCACCTACGCATTCAACACTATCAAGCCCGCCCCGTATCCAGTAAATCGCTTCGCCGCACACATCCATATGACCGTCACGACCGAGACCGCACGTGAAGACTGGATCGATTCGATCCTGTTCGAAGGCGACAAGCTGATCTCGGCGAATGAACGCGAAGGCGCAGGTAAACGAGGCGGCTATAGTTCGATCCTGACCCTAACGAAAGGCGACGGCGGCTTGCTCAATGGCACACGTGACATCCAGCTTCGTTCTTAACTCGACACGCCGTGGCGAGATAGCCTGACGCAAAACTACGGAGGAACGATGACAACTTATATTTTAACAGCTTTTTTCGTCGCCATTGCATTCTGTCAGGCCACATTTGAACCAAGAGCTGCTGGTGGACGAATCAAGGCAATCGCGGGGATGGCCGTCGGCCGTGCGGCTCATACGTCGACGCTACTTGAGGACGGACGGGTACTTATCGTTGGCGGATTCAGGACGGGCGGCGGTAGCCTGGGACAAGTCGAGATCTTCACGCCGGGAACCGGAGTGTTTGAGACAATCGGCAGTTTGTCGGTTGCTCGGGCTGGGCACACCGCCACGGTTTTACCCGATGGCAAGGTCCTGATCGCGGGCGGATTCGACGGAA
>JANPDK010000084.1:0-22923 GCA_031431415.1 Acidobacteriota bacterium
GCGTTGATTACACCAAACTCAACGAACTCCGCCAACGCCAATTCGACCTTGCAGAAACCGAGCTCAAAAAACTGCCAACCGCCGACCGCCAACTGCCGATCACCGTCATCCTCCCCGAATCCCCGATGAACTTCATGTACAACGACGACCGGGAGTTTCAGCAGTTTGTGCGGGAATTTACTACGCGGAATAATGTCAGCCTGATATTCAATTCCGCCGAGCCGGACGCTACTAATGGGAAGTATTTTAACTCGGCGATGATGATCGGGGCGGACGGGCAGGGGGTGGCGCAGTACGACAAGATCTATCTGATGCCGTTTGGCGAGGCGGTTCCGGTGCCGCTCGATGCGATCGTGCCGGGGTTTGTGGGCAATTTTTCGTACGGCCGCGAATACGACCTGTTGCCGCTTGGTGATGCCAAGGCGGGCGTGATGATCTGTTTCGAATCGCACTTTGGCCAGCTCTCGCGGCGGTTCGTGGCGGACGGGGCTGACGTGATCATCGAGATGACCAACGACGGCTACCTCGGCCCGACGCCGGTGCTCCGCCAACACCTCGCCAACGCCGTCTTCCGCGCCGTCGAAACAAACCGCCCGGTGCTGCGCGTCACAAATGTCGGAATAACCGCCTACATCACCGAAAAAGGCTCCGTCCTGGACCAAACCGCCGCGTATCAAGAAGACACACGAGTCTGGACCGTATCAAAAAGCGACGGCTCGCAGACGTTTTATGTGAAATATGGAGATTGGTTTGCGTGGTTGTGTTTGTTCGTAACGTTGGGGTTGTTGATATTTTCAATGCGGCGAAAAGTTGCAGAAGCCCGCACGAAGTAAGGGCACCCATAGCCCGCGAAAATGCCGAAGATACAACGGATATCCGTTGCGAGACTGCATGTTTTTCCGTGAGCTGAATAATCCTGAACGGTGCCCTTACTTCGTGCGGGCTTCTGCAACGGCGGACGGTACGCTAAACTAGGCTCAATGGAACTAACCGACCTACAAATCAAATTCGAAAGCGTAAAAGAGAAAGTTGCCCAACTTGGGAGGTTTCTTTGACGCACCTGCCAAACAGCGAGAGCTAGACGAATCGGAAAAACTCATTTCGACGCCGGGATTTTGGGACGATCAGGAATCGGCTCAGAAGGTGGTGCAGATGCGTTCGCGTATTGAGAAGGCTCTCAATCGGCAAGCCGTTTTTGAGACTAGCGTCTCGGATGCTGAGGTTTTGTTTGAGTTTGCGGCTGAGGACGCCGATTCGGCTAAGGAACTCGAGACGCTTATAAACCGTTTAGAAAAAGAGGCCAATGAGGCTGAGACGGAGAGTTTGCTGTCAGGCGAGACCGACGCGAACAATGCGATCTGCTCGATCCAGGCCGGTGCGGGCGGTACGGACGCTCAGGATTTTGCGCAGATGTTGCTGCGGATGTATCTGCGTTGGTGCGAAAAAAAGGGATTTAAGGCAGAGATACTCGATGAACAATCGGGCAGCGAGGCCGGGATGAAGTCGGCGACCTTTCGCGTCGAGGGCGATTATGCCTACGGCCTGCTCTCGACCGAGGCCGGCGTTCACCGCTTGGTGCGTATCTCGCCTTTCAACTCGGGGGGCAGCCGCGAGACGTCGTTCGCGTCGATGTTCGTCTCGCCTGAGATCGATGAGAATATCGAGGTGAACATCGAGGACAAGGATCTTCGTATAGACACATACAGGTCGTCCGGTGCGGGCGGACAGCACGTGAACGTGACGGACAGCGCCGTAAGAATCACGCATATTCCGACCAATATTGTTGTAACATGTCAGAATCAGCGTTCGCAGATCCAAAATCGGGCCGTCGCGATGCAGGTTTTGCGGTCGAAACTATACGAGGTCGAACTAGAAAAACGCCGCGCCGGAGCCGCCGAACTAGAGGCCACCAAACAAGACATCGCCTTCGGCTCGCAGATCCGGAATTATGTGCTGCATCCGTACAAACTGGTGAAGGACACGCGGACGAAATTTGAAAAGTCGGATGTCGATGCGGTGCTGGATGGGGATATTGATGAGTTTATTCATCAGGTGCTGCTCTATAAGAAGAGATCCGTTGCAGAAGCCCGCACGAAGTAAGGGCATGAACTTCAGTTACCACGCACGTTAGTGGTTGGGAATGCGGATGCACTTACTTCGTGCGTGCTTCTGCAACAAACGCGATGACTAGAATTCCGCGGCACGAACAACTCGATGAATATGGCTTCGAGGTGTGGGAAGAAAACACTTTTCCGTTGGCCTATCTGCTGACTTTTCGGACTTTCGGAACATGGCTGCACGGAGATGAACGAACGTCAGTAAAGCGGGATGGTTTTAATCACTATGGGACACCGCGGATCCCGTCGAATGAGCGGATGGAAAAATGGATGATCGAGGAAATGAAACATCCTCCATTCATACTGAGCAGCGACATGAGAGTTATCGTTGAAGCGGCGATACGTGACCTTTGTAAACGACGAGGCTTTGGTTTGAACGCCGTACACGTCAGGACGAATCACGCTCATGCGGTCGTTTCTGCTGCGAAGAAGCCCGAACGCATTATTGATGCGTTGAAGGCGAATGGTACGAAAATGCTTAGAGAAGCTGGCTTGGTTGACAGAGAGACGCGTATTTGGTCGCGTGGACGGAGTCGACGGTATTTGTGGAAGCCGAGGCACGTTCAGGCGGCGATCGAGTATACGCTTTATGGACAAGGTGAATTTTTGATGCCTGACTAGCGTGGTGGCGGGAGGATGCCCTTACTTCGTGCGGGCTTCTGCAACGGAATATGAAAGTTTGCCCTACATGCAAGACGGTCTATAAGGACGATGACATTAATTTTTGTCTCGCCGATGGGACCACTTTGATCGCTAAGAAGAGCAAGGCGACGAAGCATTCGCATTGGAATGATGTGGTGGCGATCATTGTCGGGGCGTTGGGGCTGTTGGTTTTGTTGTCGTTGCTGACGAGCTCGACAACAGATCGGGCATGCCTGCCCTTAGTCGATTACTGTTTCGGAACGGGAAACGGCTCGCCGACAAGCAACTGGATAGGCCCAGTCGGTGCAAATATCGAGGCCGTCCTTCGCAGTTGGTTTGGTTGGGTAAAATATATTTTTCCTGTATTGATTGCTCTTGTCGGGTGGCGTGTTTTTCAAGCGGACTCTCTCCTTCCACGTCCGCTCAGAGTTTTCGGGTTCGTTTTTTTTGTCGTTGGTCTTTCCGGACTAATGGCGCTAATTGGGGGCGAGTCGAGCGGAGGAATCGTCGGGAAGGCGGCGGCCCAGGGGACGGCGTATTTTATTGGGTCGATCGGTGCGGCGATATTGCTAACGGCGGTGTTTGCCTGTTCGCTGGTTTTGGTGACGAATGCCACCCTCGCGGGTTTCCTCAGCCACTTCGACGTCGCGTGGGAGAACATCCGCATCCGCATCGACGAATGGCGTGACAAACGTCGCGTAGAACAGTCGCCCTCGATCGACGCTGCGAAAAAGCGTGCCGACAAACGCCGCGAAAAGCGTATCTCGATGTCCGAAGACCTGCCGCCGACGATCTCGATCGGCGAGATGGAAGCGATGGCTGCGGCTGCCGCCGTTGGCCGCTCGATGCCGGTTTTCGACGAGCCGTCGATACCGACGATTGACGCGCCGCAGGATCCGTACGAGACGATCAAAGTTGAGGAACCGGCTGAGTTCGAAGAGGTGTTTGAGAAAGAGAAGAAGAAAACGCGCGCGTCGAAAGAAGTTGTCGAACCAATCGAGGAAATTCCGGTCGAGGACGTCGTGATAGACGATGACGAAGCGCCGTTTGCATCGCTACAGAATTTTGACAATTACAAACTGCCCGATTCGTCGTTGCTGACCGAGGCTCCGGCGGCGTTCAAGCATCAGGAATCTGAACTTCGTGAAGTTGCGGCTTTGCTGGCACAGAAGACGGCGGAATTTAGCGTTCCAGGCAAGGTCATGCACATCGCTCCCGGGCCGGTGGTGACGACGTTTGAGTTCAAGCCAGATGCGGGAGTTAAGTATTCGCGGGTGACGGGTTTGGTTGACGATCTTTGTCTCGCTCTTAAAGCTCCTTCGATCCGAATTGATCGAATTCCGGGCAAGGCGTACGTGGGCATCGAGGTGCCGAATCAGAAACGCGAGACCATTTTCCTCCGCGAAGTCATCGAGTCGCCAAAGTTTTCGACCGAGTCGGATTCGCTGCTGACGCTTGCTCTTGGCAAGACGATCGACGGTGCAAAATACGTTGCCGATCTTGCTAAAATGCCGCATTTGCTGATTGCCGGTGCGACCGGTGCGGGTAAATCGGTCGGTGTGAACACGCTTGTGATGTCGATCCTCTTTAAGGCGAAGCCGGATGAAGTGAAATTTATCATGGTCGATCCGAAGCGGCTCGAGCTAGGGCTCTACGCGGATATTCCACATCTTGCGGCTCCGATCATTACCGATCCGAAACGTGCCGCGACCTCGCTAAAATGGGCGGTGACCGAAATGGAACGCCGCTACAAAGACCTTGCCGGCTACGGCGTTCGAAACATTAGCGGCTACAACGAAAAGATCGACGGCTACAAAAAAGAAGGCCGTCTCGACGACAACGGCGACCCGTACCGCAAGCTGCCCTACATCGTAATAATCATCGACGAACTCGCCGACCTGATGATGGTCAGCGGCAAAGAGGTCGAGGAATCGATCACGCGTTTGGCACAGATGGCACGTGCGGTCGGCATTCATCTGGTGCTCGCGACGCAGCGACCTTCGGTGGATGTTATTACGGGTCTGATCAAGGCGAATTTTCCTTCGAGGATATCGTTCCGCGTTTCGTCTAAGGTTGATTCGAGGACGATCATCGACGGGAATGGTGCTGAGGCTTTGCTGGGCCAAGGCGATATGCTGTTTTTGCCGCCGGGGAACTCGAACGTAACCCGTGTCCACGGAGCCTACGTCAACGAGGAAGAGATCGGCAAGGTCGTTGACTTCGTCAAAGCTCAAGGCCGGCCCGAATACGACACCACCATCACCAAAACCGAAGAAGAACTCGACGACAACGGCGATCTGCCCGGACGCCGCGATCCGCTCTTTATGGACGCGCTCAAATGCGTCGTTAATGCAAAACGCGGCTCGACGTCTTTATTGCAAAGGCATTTGAGAATAGGCTACGGCCGAGCCGCCGCAATCCTCGACGCCATGGTCCGCGAAGGCTACATCGGCGAAATGGACGGCTCGTCGCGTGCCCGCCCCGTCCTGCCAAAAGCGTATGAGGATCTGCAGGATGTCGAGGAAGGTGCTCTCGGCGAAGAGTAAGAGTGCTAACCGCGAAATACGCGAAAGATACGAAAAAAGAGGGTTTGGAATTGATCCGGTTTGGGGTTATTATTGACGCCAAATGCGGGTCAATTTTGTTTTGATTGCGATCCTTATCGCCTCAATATCGGCGTGTTCGACGCGTGTCGAATGTGATCGGGCGTTTGGAATTGATCTTTCTCCGAACTCTATAAACATAAACATCGCCTCTGCCGATGAACTCGAGAAATTGCCGGGTATCGGTCGTAAAACTGCGGACACGATCATTGATTTTCGTAACGAGAATGGCCCGTTTCGGCGGGTCGAACACCTGATGCTGATCCGTGGAATAAGCGAGGAGCGTTTCGTCGAACTTCGGCCATATATTCGCGCCGAATGATCTCTCACTAATGCCAGAAGCCGCCGGTAAAACCTTTAGCCGCCAGCCATTGTTGTGGCTTGCGGTTTGGTTTGCGTTTGGGATATTGACGGCGAGATTTGTGGTTGTTGATGGTTTGATGACAGTGGTGTTAGCTGTTGCGGCCATCATTGTTGCTATGGTTCTCCGCGGAAGGGAATTGGCGACGGTTTTCATCGCGATCGCATTTGTGGCAACCGGATTTCTTTCGCTCCAAGCTGAGCGGCAGATTGTTCGTTCCGACCGGCTTAGCGTCCTTTACGACAATGGAACATTTCAGTCGGGAACGCCGGTCGAGGTCGAAGGCGTTCTGCTCGGGCGGCCTGAGGCGATAGTTGAAGGCGAGATATTGACGTTGCGGGCGGAGAAGCTGAGGTACAGGGGCGGCGAACATGTGGTGTCGGGAAAGGTGCGGTTGTTCACTCGAAGGTCTCGGGAATCTGAAATTTCGAATTTGAGATCTGAAATTTCAAATTTAAGATCTGAGCTTTCGGGTCCGAGATCTGAGATCTCAAATTTGGAATATGGATCACGCATCCGAGTAGCGTGCGTGCTCGAACGCGAAGATGAGTTCCTCAATCCCGGCGTGATCACGCGGCGGGAGATGCTTGATCGAATGGGCATCGACGCTTCTGCATCGGTGAAGAGCAGTTTGCTCATAGAACATATCGCTGACGAGAGCGTATTTTTGCCGCTCGCTTGGGTCTACGATCGGCGGGCAAATGTCATCGACGAATTTCGCCGTAATCTCAGCCCGAAGGCTGCGGGTGTGATGATCGCGAGCCTTCTAGGCAATAAGTATTTTCTCGACAAGGATACGGCGGACCTTTTTCGCAACGGCGGGACGTTTCATATTCTCGTGATCTCGGGGTTGCATATTACTTTTATTGGCGGGATTTTGCTGCTCATAATGCGGATGGTCACGCGGAATCGGTGGGTGCAATTTGCGGTTACGGTTTGTACGCTGTGGGCATACACGCTCGCCGTTGGAGCGGATCTGCCGGTTGTGAGAGCGGCGGTGATGTTCACCGTTTTGCTGTTTGGATATGTAATTTATCGTGCAGGTAGTTTACTGAATTCGCTTGGACTTTGCGGCCTCGTGTTGCTCGTCTGGCGGCCGTCTGCCCTGTTTGACCCTTCTTTTCAATTAACTTTCGTCAGTGTCCTCGCCATCGTTGCGAGCGCGGTTCCGTTTATCGAACACCTGCGCTCCATCGGCAGTTGGACGCCGTCGGCAGAGAGGCCGTTCCCGCCCGATGTGCCGTTATGGCTAAAGCGTTTTTGTGAAACATTGTATTGGCGGCCCGAAGTCTGGCCGATCGAGGCAAAGCGGCAGATTTGGACGGCGAACATTTTCAAGTCGCCTTTCGCTCCGGGGCGGATAAAGGGTTTTGTTCAGCGAGTTCTGAGGTATATTTTCGAGGGTTTGCTTGTATCGGGTATTGTCCAAATATGGATGCTTCCGCTAACCATATTGTACTTTCACCGCGTCTCGATCGCGTCCGTTTTGCTCAATCTTTGGGTGAGCTTTTTCATAGCGATAGAAAGTTTTGCGGCGGTTGCAGGGTCTGTCGCTGGATATTTCAGTGTTCTTCTCGCGACTGGTTTTTACTGGATAGCAGACGTAATGAATTGGATGATGCTTTCAGTGCCGCGACTGTTTTCAGAGGGTGGGTGGGCGAGTTTTCGCGTTCCGGCTTATGAGAACGCAGGCTTCGCTTTCTACATTATTTATTTCGTCCCGGTCTTGTTCGCAGCGATCGCGATCTCGGTTTGGCAGCCATTCTCTATCAAAAAGCGGCCGAATTTTGTTTGCGGGAGGGTTTTAGTTGCTGCTGTCGTATCTTTGAGTGTACTCGTGGCGGTCGTCGTTTTTCATCCGTTTAGCAAGGCAAAAGCGGATGGGCGTTTGCACATCGACTTTCTCGATGTCGGTCAGGGGGATGCGGCGCTCGTGACGTTTCCAGATGGTCGAACGATGCTGATCGACGGCGGAGGTCGGTTTGAATATCGAGCGAAGGATGACGCCGCTGAGCCTTTCGAACGCGATGTTCGCGGTATCGGTGAGGCAGTCGTTTCGGAGGTGCTTTGGGCGAAAGGGCTTTCTCGGCTCGATGCTATCGTTGCGACACACGCCGATGCTGACCATATCGAAGGGCTTAGCGATGTCGCCCGCAACTTCAAGGTCGGCACCGCATTTTTTGCACGGACGCCGACTTCCGATCCGGACTTTATTGAGCTGACCGACGTACTTCGGCGGCGAGGGGTCAGATCAGAGATCGTTTCGCGAGGGGATGTTTTGCGGTTTGGCGATGTCATCGTCGAGGTGTTATATCCGCTGGCGACAGCCGATGCGAACGCGATTTCCGACAATGATCACTCGATCGTTTTGCGAATGGTTTTTGGCGGCCGCTCTTTTATTTTCACCGGCGATATTGAAAAAACAGCCGAATATGAGCTTATCAATGGCGGCGGCACGCTCAAATCCGACTTGATAAAAGTGCCGCATCACGGGAGCCGAACTTCATCCACGCCGGGACTCGTTGACGTCGTTAGGGCGCAATATGCGATCATCTCGGTCGGTCGTCATTCTCCGTTCGGACATCCCCATGCTGAGATAGTCGAAAGGTGGCGAGAGAGCGGTGCGACGATCTTCACCACCGGCCAAAAAGGGATGATCTCGGTCTCTACGGACGGCAGTGATCTTGTGATCGGGTCGTTCAAGCAATGAAAAGCTGGAGCAAAATCAGCCCCGGCTTTGATTTGAAACAAGGGTCGAAGCGACTAGCTCACCGGAACCCCCATTGCGAGCAGGGCCTTCCACACTCCACCTTCTTTTGCGTAGATCGTGGCTCCCCATTCGGGTGTTACGGCATCGGTGCCGCATTTGCCGTCAACCGTCGATTTGAAGGTAAGGATCGCGTAGTCGCTGCCCCAGGCGTTACTCGCGCCATCCGACAGCTTAACGGCTTTGATATTACAACTCGGATCTGACCAGCGTTTTAGCGAAGTCGCACGATCGGTCCAGCCTTCTGTAGTAGATAGAGCGACCATATCCTTCGCAGCAAAATCGTCGAGGCCTTTGGCGTCCTTGTTCTTCCACGCGTCCCAAGCCTTAGTCTCGACGGCCATCAGAGCGTCGGTCGCGGCGTCGGGTTTCGTTTCAGCAGGTTTCGCCTCGTCCTTCTTTGCCGGAGCCGCTGCTGCCGGTTTTGCCGGTGCGGCCTTTGGATCTACGACCGCGGTTTCTGCATAAAATGCAGCTTTCCATTTGTCGCCTTCGCGAACATAGACGCTCGCCGACCAGACGGTTGCCGGACTCTTCTTACCGTCGCAGGTTGCATCCTGAGCACCCTTGAATGTCAGGATAGCAACGTCAGCCCCCGCCATCTGCAATTTGTCATCTGAGAGCGAATAGCTCTTGATGTCGCACTTCTGCGTGGTGGTCATCTTGATCATGGTGGCTTTGTCCGTACGGCCCGTTCCGCTCAGGTTAAAGCCTTTGTCCGTGTAATTATCTTCGGTCCATTTGGTATCGCGGTTTTTCCACGCTTCCCAGCCGGACTTTTCGATCGCCATCAGAGCCTCCTTTGTCGGAGCGGCGGCGGTCGGTTTGGCCGAATTGGCATTCGCGGCGTTGGCGTTGTTTGCGGCCGGGGCGTTGTTGCCCGCAGGCGCTCCGCATGCGGCAAAGAGGGCAGCCGTAACGAGCGTTAAGGTGATAAGACTGATGCGTTTCATAAAATTTCTCCTTTTTTTACCAATTAATACATGACAAAAACAATCGCAGGCAATTACAAACAGCGGCCGTTCGATTCGTTCGTCTTTCGATAACCCTATTGGGAAACAGATTTACTATACACCTGATTGCAAACTTGGTTAATTCGGACCAAGAAAAAAGCCGCGACCTATCCATGTGATCGCGGCTTTACTAACAAGAAACGCGGGGAACGAATTATGCTCCCGGCATTGGCATCGACTCGAACATAAACGCCAGCTTCCATGCCTCGCCTTCCTTTACGTATATGGTTGTTTGATAGAGCGGGCCGTTCTTTTGTCCGTCGCAGGTGCCGTCGGCTGTTCCCTTGAGCGTGAACAGTTCGACGGTTGGTGAAAGTGCGGAGGCGAAGCCGTCCGTGACTGCAACTTTGGTGATGCCTTCGCATTTCATTGTTTCGGTCCATTGCTTGATAGCATTTGCTTTGCCTGACGTCCAGCCGCCGATCGGGTCTACAAACGCGAAATTGGCCGTCATCATTTCGTCAAACTTCTTGGCGTCTTTCGCCTTGAATGCTTCCCAACCGGCAGTGTGTAACTTTACGAGAGCCTCAGTGTTAGCGTCGGCAACGGGTTTGGCTGGAGCAGCCGGTGCCGCGGTAGCGTTCGAGTTTGTGGCGGCCTTGCCATCTTTTTTGGGTTCTTCTTTCTTGGCTTCAGCCTTTGCCGGAGTTGCGGGCGCGGCTTTCGGGTCGATGATCAGATTTTCGCCGTGGAATGCGGCCAGCCATTTGTCACCGCTGCGGGTCCAAACTGTCGCGCCGCGGACCGGGCTGGGGAGCTTCATCGACTTGCCGTCCGGGCCGGCGCATGAGCCGTCAAATGTGCCTTTGTAGGTGAGGACGTAGGTGTCATCATCGATCTTGGCCATTTGCGGTTCTTCGAGCTTCCAGCCTTCTTTGACGTCGCATTTGTTGGATCCGATCATCTTTACGACATCGGCTTTGCCCATCCGTGCGCCCTGTTCGGACATTACAAATTTATCGCTCAAAAAGCCCTCAAAGAATTTTCCGTCGCCTTTGATATAGGCCTCATTGGCTTGTTTGTCTAACGCGAGTAGTGAGTCGGCGGTGGGTGCCGCTGCGACGGGTTTAGCCGTGTTCGCATTGGTGTTGGTGTTAGCTGGTTTGTTATCGGCGGCGCCGCCACACGCCGCAAATAGGGCAACGAGGGCCATCATTAATATTGTTCCGGTCTTTCTCATAGTTTTCTCCTTGACGCCTCGGACGGGCGTTGATGAAATACAAAAGCCCGAAGGTTTTCGTAGAAAAAACCTTCCGAGCATCCCAAAAGCAGTCCTTATTGAGTTAAGTTTTAACACCGGCACAAGATGATGTCAAGAAAAATGTACGATTTTTCTTAAAGATATCAATGTTTGAAGTGCCTTATTCCAGTGAATGCCATCGCGATATTGTGTTCGTTAGCGGCAGCGATCGATTCGTCGTCCTTGATCGATCCGCCGGGCTGGATGATGGCCGTGACGCCGAATTTGGCAGCTTCGTCGACGTTGTCGCGGAATGGAAAGAACGCGTCGGACGCGAGAGCCGAACCTTTAAGCGGAAGTTCGAAACGCTCGGCACGCATCGCGGCGATGCGCACGGAATCGACGCGGTTCATTTGGCCGGCACCAACGCCAAGGGTTTGGTGCTCGTTGGCGAAAACGATGGCGTTTGACTTGACGTGCTTGCAGGCGGTCCACGCGAGCTGCATAGCACGAAGTTCGGCATCGGTTGGTTGGCGGGTGGTGACGATGCTGAGATTCTCGAGCTTAAGCCGATGCGTGTCCGGATCTTGAGCGAGTAATCCGCCGGAGATCTGCTTCATCTCGTTTTGGGCTCGTCCGCTATTCGCTCCAGAGCCCTTTACTCGAAGAACTCGAAGGTTTTTCTTAGATCTGAATATCTCAAGAGCGTCGTCATCAAAGTCGGGGGCGACAATTACCTCTGAGAAGACGTCGATGACCGCCGCTGCTACTTCTGCATCGACCCTAAGATTGAATGCCACGATACCGCCGAAAGCGGACACCGGATCGGTCGAGAGGGCTCGTTTGTAGGCGTCGAGATTGCTATCACCGATGCCAAGGCCGGACGGATTTGTGTGTTTTATGATCGCAACTGCGAGATCGTCAAATTCCTGAACAAGATTCCACGCCGCATCCGCGTCGATATAGTTGTTGTAAGACATCTCCTTGCCGTGAAGCTGCTCAGCATTTGCAATGCCTTCGTCGCCGTGGGCGAGGAGCTTTGCTTTCTGGTGCGGGTTTTCGCCATATCGGAGATCCGTGATCTTAGCCGAAGCTGTTGTGGTGGGTGCCGACGACACAAAGAATGAGACGTGGCCTCCGCCCTCCCTCAGAATGAGCTTGCGATGCAGATATGCCTCGATAGCAGCGTCGTAACGGGAAGTGCGTTGGTACGCCGACGCCGCAAGCCGAGCTCGCATTTCCAGCGAGAGCGAACCGTCGTTCTCGCTCATTTCGCGTAGAACGCTTTCGTATGAGCTTGAATCAGTCACAACGGCAACGTCACGCCAGTTCTTTGACGCCGAGCGGATCATGGCGGGGCCGCCGATGTCGATGTTTTCGACGGCGTCTTCGAGCGAGACATCGTCTTTGGCAACGGTTTCTTCAAAGGGGTAGAGATTTACGACTACGAGGTCTATCGGGACGATGCCGTGTTCGTTCATCGAGGCGACGTGTTCGGGGTTGTCGCGAAGGGCGAGAAAGGCTCCGTGAATTTTCGGATGCAAGGTTTTTACGCGGCCATCCATCATTTCGGGAAAGCCCGTGACATCGGAAACGTCGGTCACGGTCAGTCCCGCTTCGCGAAGCGATTTTGCGGTGCCGCCGGTCGAGATGATCTCAACGCCAAGGCCGCTCAGGGCGGTCGCGAACTCGACCAAACCCGATTTGTCGGAAACGCTGATCAGCGCCCGTTTTATCTTTCTTAATTCAGACATAATTGAAAACGAAAAAGGCGGCCATTTTGACCGCCTTTTACATCAAACCTTTTTCACGTTCGTGCGGGAAACGATATCGTTCCCAATAAAAACCGTCAGAAAAATTACAAACTCGTTCACCGACTAAAAAAAGAACCGTCCTAGAAATAAGAGGCCCAGCACGAATATCATCGCGTAGATAATGACTTTGATAAGACTCATGAAATCCTCTATCCTAACTTCGAGCCGCAATGTCCAGTACTAGGCTAGGTACAACTTAAACAAAGATTCTATTCCCGCCCGCCGAGCGATGTCAAAAAATCTACACCCAATTCAGCTAATTCCAGCCGCGTTTGTGCTGATTTTACAATTCTTTACATTTGCGGCGGGGCAGGATGTCGAAGTTACCATAACTGTTGATCGTGATTCTCCTAGTTTAGCTAGAATTAGCGGGATACGGCATGCACAGGGCGAGGCTCGACTACCAGCTTTCCTTCAATTTATGTCGGATTATGCCGGCACGAGAGGACTTGAGAAAAGAATTTCCGCGGTACAGGCTTTCGACGCAGAGGGAATCAAATTGGAATTAGAACGAAGCGAAGCCGGATTTAGCGCTAAACGAGGCATCAAGACGTGGACTAGCGCCATCGATCTCGCCCCTTTTAAGCAGACCACGGCGGCAACCCATCTCTCATGGCTTGGAACGGATGGCGGAACGCTCGTCCTAAACGACATTATTCCCTATGAACTTTCTTCGCACATGAGAGGGCAACCGGCCCGGATCAAGTTTGAATTGCCGGACGGTTGGAAGGTGCTGACGACCGAAAAGTCTGACAGTCAGGGAGTGTTTCAGGCGCCGGACCTAGACCGGACAGTATTTGTGGTAGGGATCGGATGGTCGGAACAAACGATCAGTAGCCGCGGAGGTTCGATCAACCTTTTAACAAAAGGTGACTGGAAATTTACAGGCACGGAAGCCGCAGAAGCCATAACCGAGGTCGCAGAGTACTACTCGTCTTTAGTTGGTCCGGCACCCGCCAAAAACAATCAAATTGTCTTGTACAAGTTTCCGTTTGACGTCCCCTACGGTGAATGGGAGGCGGACTCGCGGGGAACGACGGTGACGATCGCGTCCTCAGACATGCCCTTCAAATCGCAGTCGCTTCAGCGGCTTCACGAGCAGCTTCGACACGAGATCTTTCACCTATGGATACCGAACGGCGTCAATTTGACTGGGAATTACGATTGGTTTTATGAGGGGTTTGCTTTGTATCAGTCCTTGAAAATGGGTGTTGGGGTCAATCGGATTCGGTTTGATGATTATCTCGATACGCTTTCGAGGGCATACGCGATCGATGCTCGTCAATCTGTAAAAACAACGATGATCGAATCGTCGCGGAATCGATGGAATGGTTCGAACACCGATGTCTATGCTCGCGGGATGCTGGTAGCTTTTCTGTGCGATCTCGCGATGCTGGATGCGTCGAAAGGGAAACGTTCGACGACCGATCTGCTTCACGAGATTTATTCGAAGCACGCCGGCGATGGCAAACCCGAAGATGGCAATGCGGCAATTCTCGCGATGATGAAACGCTATCCGGAACTCATCCCGATCACCGAGCGTTACGTAACCGGAGCTGAGAAGCTCGAGTGGAGCGAATTGATCAAGGCCGCAGGTATCGAGGCCGATCCAAAAGGCGGCAGATTGTCGGTGTCGGCCAAGCTATCAGGGCGGCAAAAGGATTTATTGGACAAGCTGGGTTATAATAGCTGGCGGAAATTGGCGAACTAGAAGCGATGAAACTCAAGTTTTTGGCACTTATATTATTTACGGTTGCGTTGCTTTCACAGACGGCGTGCAGCTTGATCGACGGCAGCGTTTTGGGGCCGACGGACACCGCGACGGTGATCGCAAAGACGGCCCAGATACGCACTTCGTACGCGGTCGTAGCGGCGGATCTGCTCGAGGTGAAACGCGGTGAGCGGCTCGATGTCATTGACGAATTCGAATACGAAAAGGTTCGTTGGTACCGCGTGCGTGCCTATGACGAAGCTCTTACAGAGGGCTGGATCGAGGCTCAGAATGTCATCACTAGCGGTACGCTGGCCAAGTCGAAGGCCATCGCAGAAGAATTCAAAGAGCAAGCTCCGCAGGCCGCCGGGGTGATTCGCTCTGCGTCAAATCTGCGTTCGGCCCCGGACATGAATCCGGAAAACGTGCTATTCAAGCTCGCCAATGGCTCGACATTTGAGATCGTGGCGTGGAAATTTGTGCCGAAGGAAGAAGCTCCGGATGTTGACGACGCTCCGAAGGGCCAGCAAAAACCTGGCAAACGCTCGAAAAATGCTGAGATCGAAGCTGCTAAAGAGGCTGGCGAACCGGATAAGATCGATGAAAAATACGACATCTGGTATCAAGTGCGGCTCGACCCATCGGTCTCGCCCGCCCCGGCCGGATGGCTTTTTGGCCGTCAGGTCGAGCTACAGATTCCGAGCGACATCGTCTTCTTCCAGCAGAATAATCGTAAATTCACCACGTGGCAGCGTCTTGATTCCGACTCAGCCAACAAGGTCGGTGCCGGTGACAAATCACTCGCTCCCGGCAGTTGGGTGATACTCGCCCGCAACAATTTCTCCAAGCCGATCGACGGTGTCGAGCCGGATTTTGACTACATAATCGTCCTTGCCTTCGACAAGTACGATCAGAGCTATTACACAGTCTGGAAATCGACGCCGAGCACCGAGGTCTGGGGCCGTCTGCCGCTCAGGGTCGATGGCAAGGGCGACAATAAGACATTTACCGTGACGCTGCGAAATCCGTCGGGACAGATGGACGAAAAGCGGTTCGTTGTCTTCAAAGACAAGAATCGAATGAAGGTCACGCCGCCCGAGGACATCGTACAGTACGAGACCAAGTCAAAATAATGACCGACAACGAAAATCCATTTGGTGGCGAACCGGTCAATATCGAGATCACCGATTCGCTCGATCTACATTCCTTCTCGCCAAAGGACATCCGAGCCGTCGTGGAAGCCTATCTGCCCGAGGCCCACGCGAAGGGTTTTAAACTAGTGCGCATTATTCACGGCAAGGGCGTTGGAGTCCAACGAGAGATTGTTCGTAAGGTGCTTGAGGAGACAGTTTTCGTGAAGAAATTTAAGACCGCTCCGGAGTTTTCAGGAAGCTGGGGAGCGACGTTAGTTGAGTTCGATTAACGTTCCTCGATGAGATCCGCCCAGGTCTCGGTTTCTTTGTAACCCAGTGTGTTTAGCAATTCTGCTTGTTCCGCCACCTTACGTTCGGTCGACCGTAGTCGGGAATTCAGATCCGCAGAGCGATTTTCGAGGTCTTTGAGATATGTGCGGCGTTCGCGGTAGATGCGGTCGATCCAGAAGAGATACGTAAACTGGAGCCCGACGATGCCGACGAGCACGAGTGAGAGGCCGATGAGGGCGTACATAAGCATAAAACAAAACTCTCGCCTAAAGTAACGTTAATCTCAGACCATATTTTGACGTTGGCCGCAGGAAAAGTAAAATCTAGGCAATGGCAACACCAACACTCAAACTAATGTACACGCTCCTGTGCGATGACGTTCGCATCGAGATGGGCAATAAGATCTCATTGATGGGCATTTTTCAGAACATCATGGTCGAGAAATTGCCCGTGAGCCTGATCAAATTCGCCGTCATCAACCACTGGCAAGGTGCCGGCGATCACGAAACAGAAATCCGCATTCTCTCACCCGACAAAACCTCGCTCGTCGTCACCTCGCAGCCGACCAAGATCGAACTGGCCGAGGGCGGCTTTACCGACAACGTTAGTTTCTTTGTCAATGTTGTTTTCCCGTTGAACGGAACCTACTGGATCCAAACCATCGCCAACACCGTGATGATCGACGAATTCCCACTCATAGTCACCGATCAAGCCGGTGCCAACGCCATGCAACCGGCCGAGGAGATAACCGAAACAATTAACTGATCGTGTCGGAATCTGGCGGCGACACGTCATTTGCTCTCGATCCAACGGATCGCGAGCGAATTGCCAAACCTGTCCGAGACGCTCTTCGCCGCGATATTATCGCCGAATGAGATCGCCCCGACTCCATCGACATCGCTCAAAACGTCGAACGTTATGCTAACAATAGGTGTCGTTCACTTCGACATCGCCAAAGCGGATGACTTCATCGTCAGCGACAACCTCATCAGCCTAATGCTCTCCCAACTCAGCGAGAAGGATTTTATTATTGTGCTAAGTGAGGATTAGGGAACCTTTTTCCAAGGAGCTTCGAGTCAACGACAAAATTCCTCGCCTCTTGCTGCGAACGCCGCAAGTATCTGCGTCGTGCGTGGACGAACTCCGGTATAAATATTTTCGCGATCCGCGACCTTATTTTTCCACGGCACTATGCTCGTCTGAACGCCGTCCATCAACCCTTCGACCTCGGTATGCAAGGTAGTCATCGAACCAAGCTGAATCGACGTATTCGACGGCTTATAGTCACCCCCAAATCCCGTACAAGCCGCGATCATCTTCTGCCAGTTTTCTACGTTCTTTGCATGTCCAGTCTCAGCCATAATATCCTCCTCCTGAAAAACTCTTCATTCTTATTCCCACTAATAAACTCCTTTGATATTTTAGATTTTGGAATTATGAAATAGGTTGACTTTAGGTGTCAAGCGGCTGTAGTGGCGATCCTCGGTGAATTCCTAGGATGGGTATTATAGTCCGTGGACGTATAGTCCGCAAATACTGCATCCTTGGAGTAATGAAAACAACTGAACTTGAAGAACTAGGAAAGCGAATTCGTTCGGCTCGTATTTCCCTTAGTTGGACACAAGAAGACCTAGCAGCTCTCGCTGAGGTAGACAGATCATACGTTGGGGGAGTTGAGCGTGGGGAGCGAAACATCAGTTTCGATCTTCTTTGCAAACTTTGTTCTGCTCTCGGTTGTGATATCGCTGCACTTACGAAAGAAATTCCGGAGGTTAAAAAATGAAGTGGCTACGCACACTGATTGTTTTTGACCGTGGTGGAATTGGCACGACGCCAGACTGGGAGGATGTGCATAGTTCCTATGTCAGATCCGTAAAGAGCATTGACTTCCCAGAACAGAGTGGGTTGCTCACGCTTCGCAAGAAAAGTCGTACAGTTGGTGGCCAATGGAATCGGAATGGAGTTGGCTATCTAAAGAGTCGCTTTCTTACCCATTTGGTTGAAGACGAGAAATGGCAGCCTGAGTCTGGATTTAGTCTTGGCGATGACCGCAAGCCTGTTCAATTGAAAGTCTACCCGGGCATGAAGAACTACCGTGAGCCGGTAACTTCCGAATTTGGGAATTTTGATTTCGTCACAAGTACTCAGAGTGGTTTGAACGTAGCGATTGAATGGGAAACAGGAAATATTTCTTCTTCGCACCGGAGTATGAATAAACTGGCGATTGCTTTAATGAATCAAAAGATTCAAGTTGGGGTTCTAATTTTGCCGAGTCGCAGTTTGTACGATCATCTAACCGATCGAATCGGCAATATTGGGGAGTTATCGGGGTATCTGTCGATGTGGAAGAATTTAGGTTCGAGAGTAAAAACCGGACTGTTAGCCATTAGTGTTGTCGAGCACGATAACCTGACTGACGATGTTTTACATCCCTATCTATCGGTAGGTGGAGACGGTCGGGCACGCGAAGGGGCAACTAAAAGAGTTGGGGCTGAATGAGGGCAGTTTCAGGCTGGCACGAACAATCCCATGCATCAGTTTCCATGTTAATAATTTGGTAGCGCGACGAAAGTGGATTTCCTGCCTTTCTACGTCGCTCAATATCGGCCTTTTTGAACAATCTGTTTTTACTTGCCTGAATGTCTGAAAGCTGAGACTGATCTCCGCGCAGAGATTCGAAGCGTTCAACGATAGTTGAACAGTCCAATTCACATCCGATCCAACGCCTTCCAGTAAGTTCAGCGGCTACATAAGTCGTTCCAGATCCTCCGAACGGATCCAACACCAACGAACCGGGATCACTCGACATAGCTACTATCCTATCCATCAGCTTTAACGAAAGAGCATTGGCATCCCGCTTTTTGTACTTTGCATGTCTAACCGGAGGAATATCCGTCCAGACATCCGAGATATTCACACCGCTGGGATTCATCTTATCTTTGTATCCGCCGTAGTCTTTCAATTCTCCCCCACAATGCCGACAACAAGATATTGGCAGCCTGTCGGGGTGAAAAATTGTTGGCTTTTCCTGACCTTTGACGAAGTACAACAGCGAGTAATGTGACGGATAGAGTCGGCCTGATATTGGCAGGGAATATTTAATATCTACCGCGATCCAATGTCTGAAAGTGAGCCTCTCACCTAAATAATGCCCCAAGGTAAGATTCCATTTTGGCAAATTAAAAAGAAATAAAGATCCGCCCGGCTTTAAAACCCGAATCATCTCGTCCAACCACTGTTGACACCAACTTAAATAGTCAGAAGAAACTTTCGAATCGTTAATGTTAGAACTATATTTTTTTCCAAGATTAAATGGAGGGTCTGCAAAGCATAAGTCAACCGATCCCGATTCAACGGAGTCAAGAAGTGCGAGGCAATCAGACTCATACAACTTCCCAAGATCCGTTTGCAATATGGGTATCATAGTCCTCATTCTGCCATTTCTTTTACCCGAATGCAAATCAGAAGAAGAAGCCCTTTCTGCTACCGCTCGTGGCTCTGATTTACCACCTTGGGCGCGGAACGTCGCACCCGCGCTTCACTCAACGCAAAACTGGACGGCAAGCTTATTTTATCAGCTCGCCTTTTTGTTCGTATTCTCAAACCCAAACGCAATCGCCGCTTCGAGAACGTCGATGTTTATATCTTTTAGAGTTTTGAACCGTATGCAATACCCGGTCACGACCCCGAGGCTGCTGGCGTATGTTTCGGCCATGTATTTCTTGTCTTCGCGTGCCGAGGATATAAATGGAGATCCCGGTTTTGCCCCGCGCTCAGGCCAATCTGATAGAACTCTCTGGTTGTTCGGTTCGCGTATTTCATGGGGTCAGATCCATATCTATATTAGGCTTCTCAGATTCTATGCTGACGCGGACGACTATTAATGCAAAATGCACAATGCAAAATGAAGATACCGAAAAAGATTGTTTTCAATTGCCTTTGATAGTAATATCTGGATGTTATGAACGTGATCGAGACAATTCAAGATAAGGTTGTTCATTTGCCGCGAGCGGCTCAGGAAGAGGTTCTTGAGATGGTCGAGAGGGTCGAGGAGCGTTATCAGCATCTCAACGAACCAGCCAAGACTAATGGGGCGGGTCTCAAGCCGCATCCGCTTAGGATGATCGCGGATCTCGCGACGGATGTTGGAGTTACGGACTTTGCAGAGCGTCATGACTTCTACGCAAACGGCAAACTGGAGGACTAAATTCTCGTGGCAATGCCGTCTCTTTTTCTCGATACTGCATACGTTTACGCCCTCTTCAACACACGCGACCAGTGGCATTCAAAGGCCATCGAGTGGCAGCAAATCATCGTGGCTGACAATCGGCGGCTAGTTACAACACAACTCATCTTGGTCGAGATCGGGAATGGATTAGCCGGAAAGCAGTTTCGAGCTCAAGCCGCGAGTATCATTCGGTATCTTCAAGAAAACGAACTGGTCGACATTGTTCCCGTTTCCCAGGCTACATTTGCACGTGCCTTTGAGCTATTCGAGCAGCGATCGGACAAAGACTGGGGACTTACCGACTGCTTCTCGTTTATCGCGATGCAGGACAACGACCTAACCGACGCCCTCACGACCGATACTCACTTTCGCCAAGCCGGTTTTAATGCCTTGCTTTTGGATTGATCCTTACTGGAAGCAAACGGTCACCCTAGCGATAGGATTAAAAACTCAAAAACGCTGCCGGGGTGATGTTCCAGGTGGAACACATTTGGTCATACGGAATGCCTTTTGGTCATATAAAATGCGATTTGGTCATAAAAAGTGGTCATAAAATGTGCACGTGGGTCATACCGGGACGTGGTTTGGTCATACGAAACGGCGATCTGGTCATACAAAATGTCTCGTGGGTCATATAATTTGCATTTGGTCATACCGTTTTGGGGTTCTGGGACGTTGAACGCTGTTAAAAATGACGTTCCATGCGTTTCAGGTGTTCCACCGTTCCAGGCGTTTCATGTGTTCCGGCGTTCCACCCTGGAACGTGGAACAAAAATTCAAGATTCAAAATTGATGAGTTCGGAGAGTAGGCTGTTGGGCACGCTCGTTTACAGTCGCGGCTCTGCCCGTTACACCTGAGACGTATCATGCATATCTCTCGGAAAAAAGGCCCCGCCCTTTCGGACGAAGCCTTTGTTGGGTCAAACGTGTTATTGACCTACTTCTTGCCGACGACCTTCATCTCATCCACGACCCATTTCGCGCCGCCGAATTTCTCGGTGACGAAGAGCACGTAGCGGATATCGACCGAGATAGTGCGATTCTTTTCGGTGTCGAAATAGAAATCGTTACCGAGGCCTTCGTAGTTGCCATCGAAGCAGATGCCGACCTGTTCGCCGTTTCCGTTAAGGATCGGCGAACCGCTGTTGCCGCCGATGATGTCGGTTGTCGAGAGGAAATTGACGACGATGCTGTCGCTGGAACCGTAGCGGCCAAAATCCTTCGAGTTTTGCAGGTCAATGATGCGTTGCGGCACGTCAAACGGATTCTCGCCCGTATTTTTCTCGATCATTCCCTTCATCGTCGTGAATGGCGTGCGAAATTCCGCCTCACGCGATTGATAGCCCTTGATATAGCCGAACGAGAATCTGAGCGACGAATTGGCGTCCGGATAGACGACCGACATGCCCTTCATCTCGGTCAGGGCCTGCATATAGAGCACGCGGAGACGATCGATGCTGGCCGCGAACTTAGTGCCGCGTGCCGCCAGAGCCGCCTTTTCGGCAGCCAAACCGCGGGCGAACGAGAGAATGTCCTCACGTTCCTTGTTGTATTCCATCGTTCGCGGGCCGTAGAGACCGGCGACCTTGGCGGGAGCCGCAAATTCGCCATTTGCGATCGTGTCGGCAAATTTTGCCTCCGCATCCCGTCGCGCCTGACCGGTCATCGAGCCAAAGAGATCTTCGGCAGGTTTGAATTTCTGTCCGGCCGGCAGTTCGTCAAATGATTTGAGGAAAAACTTTAATAGATTTACCTCGTGCGCCGGATATCGCCCTTCGTATGCTTTCTCGATCTCTTTGAGCTTGGCGGCACGCTCGGTGTCAGCTAGAGGCTTGGTTCCGGGAGCGGTCGCGGTCATTGCGGCGACGAGCTGTGGGAAAACCACCATCGAATTTAGATCAGGGAAACGGCGGATGATCGCATCGCGTTTCTGCGCGGCATTAGTTTCCTCAGAAAGGCAAGCATGTTGCCGTACTTCTTCTGACGGTCGGCATTTGCCGCGATCCAGGTTGCCATGCGAACCTCGTCGGCACGTCGCTGCTCGACGGCCTGCACACGTTTGAGCTGTAAGTGTCCACCGCCAAAAGCTTTGCGTGAATTGTCAAAGCTCGCGATGTCCGACTGAAATGAGATACGCAGGTCTTCATTCGTCGAACCTATCTGCCTTAGCGAGTCGCTAAGAGCGGTAAGCCATTTTTCGAGGAAAGGGAAGTTTGCCTCGCGGGCGTAATTCATCGACCAGCTTTCGCGATAACGCGTCGTGCCGCCGGGATAGCCGAGAACGAAGACAAAATCATTCTCACCGAGACCGGCAATGCTTGTGGTTAGAAACTTTTTCGGCTTGTAAGGAACGTTATTCGCCGAGTAACCAGCCGACGAACCATCCGGTGCCGTGTACGCTCTCAGGAACGTGAAATCTCCGGTGTGGCGTGTCCATTCGAAATTGTCCGGGTCGCCGCCAAAGACACCGATGTTACGCGGCGGAGCATACACGACGCGGATGTCCTTTATCTCCTGCGTCTCGTATAGATAGTAAAAGAAACCGTTGTTCAGCATCTGGATGCGAACGATCGCACCGGTCTTCGCTTTTGCCTGTTCGGCGGCTTGCAGCGTGTCGGTGTTCTTCTTAATGGCTGCGGCCAGAGCGGCTCCGGCGAGACCGTCTGTTCCGGCTTTGATCTTTGCGGTCACGTCCTCGACGCGATTGGTGAGAAAGAGCGAATAGTCTTTCGCCGAGATCTCACCCGCTTTGCTATCGGTCTTAAAGCCGGTCTCGACCAGATCTTTGTCCGGTGTCGAAGCCGAAACCAGAGCGTCAAAACCGCAGTGATGATTGGTCAAGATCAGCCCCTCAGGCGATACGAACTCAGCCGTACAGCCTATGCTCAAACGGATAACGGCATCGGTAAGCCCGCCGCCAGCCGGATTGTAAACATCTATCGGCTTGATCTTTAGGCCTTTCTTGCCAAGCGGCAGTCCGGCGATCTGCCCCGGAGCATACATGCCTTCGTCAAACGCGAAGGTAAAAGACACGGTCGAAAACAGCATCGCGACCATCATCGC
>JANPDK010000085.1:0-10066 GCA_031431415.1 Acidobacteriota bacterium
TGTTGTGCAGCGTGACGATCGCGATCGCTGCGATATTCAACTACTACCGATGGCTGCCTATACCGATCGGCATCGTCGGTATCATGTTTCTCTTTGTCGGAACGATCCTGATGATCCGCGAGACAAGAATGGCAACGGCCACGGTAAATGCCGAAATGGATTTCACCTGGGAACTCGCCCGCGAGGTCGCACCGCGTGAGGTCGCGATCAAGTACAAACGGCACGGCAAAAGTAAGGGCATGGGCCTCGCAAAGATAAAAGATGGCGGACGCAAGGTACCTGACACTCTTAGCGGAGAATAAACTCGAGGAGCGCGTCCTCGCTCTCGAAGAACTCTTACGCTCCTGCACCGTCTGCCCAAAGGACTGCGGCAACGACCGTCTAAAGGACGAGATCGCCGCCTGTTACTCGGGCCGACTGCCAATAGTCTCGAGCTACACCGCACATTTCGGCGAAGAGCCTTGTCTATCGGGTACAAAAGGTGCCGGCAATATCTTCTTCGGCAACTGCAATCTCCGCTGCGTCTATTGCCAGAATTATCAGATCTCGCAGACCCACAAAGAGCAAAAGAAAAACGAGATCACCCACGAACGCCTCGCCGAGATGATGCTTGAACTACAGGCAAGAGGCTGTCACAACATCGGCTTCGTCTCGCCAACACATTTTGCCCCGCAGATGGCTCGCGGCATTTTACTTGCCGCACGTCAGGGGTTGACTCTGCCGATCGTTTACAACACAAATGCGTACGACTCGGTCGAGGTTTTGCGGCTGCTAGACGGCATCGTTGATATCTACTTGCCCGATCTCAAATACGCCGATTCAGACACGGGTTTTCAATATTCCAAGGTTCGTGATTATAAAGAACACGCCCGTGCCGCGATCAAAGAAATGCACCGCCAGATGGGCGACGAACTCGTCTTCGGCATGGACGGCCTGCTAAAACAAGGCCTCATGATCCGTCTGCTCGTCCTGCCAAACGGCATCGCCGATATCGAATCTAACCTCCGCTGGATCCGAGACGAACTATCACCCAAAACCGCCGTCTCGCTCATGGCCCAATACTACGCCACCAACAAAGCCGCCACCGACGACAGGTACATCCTACTGTCCCGCCGAATTAGCGAGGGCGAATGGTTCGAGGCAGTGGGTCTCTTAGAAGACCTCGGAATGGAAGAGGGCTTTATGCAGGAATACGAATCGGCCTCGCACTACTACCGGCCGGATTTCACGGATGCGGAAAAGCCGTTTCGGGATATTAGGGATTTTCAATAATATCTCTGCGTTCTCGGCGAGCTCTGCGTTAAAAGATTCCTCAACGCTGAGACCGCAAACGACGCAGAGAAAGGGAAATGACAAAATGAAGACTGGCAACCAAGCATTCGATTTCACACTTACCGACGGCGAAGGCAACGACTGGACCCTGAGTAATTACAAAGGACACACCGTCGTGCTGCTCTTTTATCCCGGCGATAATACGCCAGTCTGTACGGCGCAGCTTTGCAGCGTGCGGGATCATTGGTCGGAGTATCAGGCGACGGGGGCGGAGGTTGTGGGGATCTCGACTGACTCGGTCGAGTCGCACAGCGGTTTTGCGGAGAAGAATCAGCTTCCGCTTCGTTTGCTCTCCGACCCGGACGGTAAGGTCTCGGCGGCTTACGATATGAAATCCTGGCTGCCCGGCCGCTCGGCCCGCGGGGTTGTGGTGATAGATATGGAAGGAAAGGTCGCGTACCACAAAGTCCAGGCCGTCAGCCTCTTCAAACCAAGCGACGCGGACGTCCTCGCGGCGATCAAGGCGGCAAACTAGAAGTTCAGAGTGCAAGCTTTAGCTTGTTTCTTCCCGAAGGACACAGGCTAAAGCCTGCACTCTGAACTTGTGATAAAATCCTCTTATGGCTTTATTTGGTGAAAAATTTACTTGCGGACGCTGTGGTCAGAAGACGGAGCCGATCGGGTTTGCCCCGATCCCGACCGAGCTTGGGCAGAAGATCGGTGCTGAGATGTGCAAGGGCTGTTGGGGCGAGTGGCAGGAGAAGCAAAAGCAACTCATCAACCACTTCGGTCTCGACGTTTCAAATCCCGATTCGCACCAGTTCCTCTTCGACAATATGAAGATATTCTTCTACAACGAAGGCGTCGAGCTGACCCAGATCGATACTTCGCAGGAAGGAAAGGTCAATTGGTAAAGATTTTTGCCGCAGATGAACGCAGATAGGACAGATCAGAATAAGGAGCTTCTTATCTGCGTGATCCGCGTTCATCTGCGGCAAAAAACTCCTATTTCTTCTCAAACTTCAACGAAGCCGAGTTCATACAATACCTCAACCCCGTCGGCTTAGGCCCGTCGTCAAAGACGTGGCCGAGGTGCGAGCCGCAGCGGGCACATTCGACCTCGACCCGCTCCATTCCGTAGCTCGTATCCTTGATCTCGGTCACATTCTTGGCGTTGATCGGCTGAAAAAAACTAGGCCAGCCGGTGCCTGATTCAAATTTTGTTTTTGAATCGAATAGCTTGAGGTGACAGGCACGGCAATAATAGGTGCCTTCGTCACGCGTCTTGGCATATTCGCCACTCCCTGCGGGCTCCGTGCCTTCTTCGCGAAGAATGTGAAACTCCTCAGGCGTGAGCTGAGCTTTCCACTCGGCCTCGGTCTTTACCACTTTCTTGCCGTCGAAAACATCATCCGACTCATTCGCGACGGCTTTTGTCTCGCTCTTTGGCGTCGCCTGAGGCGTAACCTCAGCAATTGCGGTCTTCTGCTGACACGCCGTTGACGAGAACATTGAAACCGATATGAGTGCCAGTGCGAAAAAAAGTATATGTTTCATAGCTATGGAATAATTTCGGGCTCCGACGACCTTTAGATTCATAGAACAACAGATGTATTCCGCCGCAGATACATTATAATCCCGTTTTGTAAAGCAACATGGCCAAACAGCTCGAAAAGAAACACCCGCTCGCAGTCCGTTGGATGCATTGGATCAACTTTCCGCTCCTCACACTGATGATCTGGAGCGGGATGCTGATCTATTGGGCCAATCCGGTTTACGGGATCTATATCGGCAACTACGAGCTTTTCAAATTCTTCCCGCCGTGGTTCAACGACTTTTTCGGCATCCCCTTCCGCCTCGCCGAGGGCCTGCAGCTGCATTTCTTTTTCATGTGGCTGTTCATCATAAATGGTGTGATCTACGTCATATACACCATCGTATCAGGCGAATGGCGTGCGATCGTACCGGTTCCGTCCTCGCTAAAACGAGCTCCGCTCGTCGCCCTACATGACGCACACATCGTCAAACAGAAACCGCCGCAAGGCAAATACAACGACGCCCAACGGATCGCCTACACGAGCGTTATTTTGATGGGCGTGGGTTCCTTGCTCACCGGCCTAGCCATCTACAAACCGCTCCAACTCGCCTGGCTGACCGCCGCATTTGGCGGCTACCAATGGGCACGGTGGATACATTTTTGGCTGACGATCGCTTTCGTCGCGTTTTTCGCCGTACACGTAATTCAGGTCGTGCTGGCGGGCTGGAGTAATTTTCGCTCGATGATCACAGGCTACGACATTGTCGAACTACCCACTACCCACCAACCACTATCCACTGAAGAAGGTGAAAAAACTTAAACGGTAATTGCCATGAAAGAAGACAAAGAAATTCTGGTGGAAAAGGTACGCGAATTTGAGCGGCGCACCGGCCACACTGTCGATTCCTTTCCCGAGGACGTTAACAATACGGCGTCGATACTGAACGAACACCGATACCTGAGCGAGCCGCTATCTGACGAAGAGGCGAAACGACAGATGTCCGCCCAGTCGCGCCGTAACTTCATCATCGGCGGAGCGACGGCACTTATCGGCATCTTCGGTTGTCGGTGGATGAGTAGTGAGACAAAGACCGGGCTTTACCGGCGGGCGTTCGAGTTTAACGAAAAGGTCAGTCAGGTATTCTTCAGTCCGGCCAAATTGGCGAAGGAATTTCGGCCCGATGAGGTTACTCCGGTTCGGACCAATGGATTCGCTGGTCTCGAGGGCGAGTTCGATGCGTCAAGTTGGACACTCGCGGTCGCTGGCCTCGCGGGCCGTGTAGACGACCTCATCCTGACGCTCGACGATATTAAAAAGCTGCCGCGAACTGAAATGATCACTGAGTTCAAATGCATCGAGGGTTGGAGCTATATCTGCAAATATGCTGGCGTACGGTTCTCCGATTTTGCCGCGAAATACTCGCCGAACACGCAGAACGGCAGCGAACCCGACGTTGCAAACCGCCCGCACGAATTGGTTCGCTACGTCTCGATGACCACTCCTGACGCTCAATATTACGTCGGCTGGGATATGCCCAGCATCATGCATCCGCAGACGCTGCTCGCCTACGAAATGAACGGCGAGCCGTTAAGCGTCGCCAACGGAGCGCCGCTGCGGATCGCCTCGCCCACAAAATACGGCATCAAACAGATCAAGCGTCTCGGCCGTATCGAATTTACCGACGAGCGTCCAAAAGATTTCTGGGCCGAGCCCCAATGGGGTTATGATTGGTACGCTGGGCACTGAAATTCTCATCAATTGCCACGCTCTTTAGAGCGTGGATATTTGGCAAAAAGTGTAATCGGCTTTGGCCAAAAATTTGGCCAAAGCCGGGTCATTTTGGTGGAACGTGTACCTCCAGCTAAAGCTGGAGGCAATTCATACGACAGACAATGCTCACCGAACGTCCGCAATTTATCAACGAGCAATTCGAGGCCGATGCGGTCACGGCTGAGCAGCTTGATATGCTGCTCGCCGATGGCTGGCGGCATTTTGGGATTTATTTCTTTCGGTACAATTTGAATATTCACAAAGAAGATATCGTTCGGGTGATACCGCTTAGGATTCGCCTCGCAGATTTTAAGCTTTCGAAAACTCAGAAACGTGTGCTCCGTAAGAACGAAGACCTCACCGTCGAATTCGCACCGATCAAGATAACCGACGAGATCGAGAGCCTCTTTCATCGCCACAAACGCCGCTTTGACCACGGCGTTCCTGATTCTATCTACGACTTTCTTTCGCCCGATGCAGCGAATTATCCGACCGTAGGATTTCAGATCACGGCCCGCGATGTGGATGACAAGTTACTCGCGAAAAGCTTTTTCGACGTCGCTGCGGAGAGCGTATCGGCCATCTACGGATGCTTTGACCCGGACGAGACCAGCCGCAGCCTCGGCATTTTTACGATGCTAAAGGTGATCGACTTTGCGACGAGGAATGGCAAGACGTTTTACTATCACGGCTACGCGTACGATAGCGAGTCGTTTTATGATTACAAGAAGCGGTTTTCGGGGTTGGAGCAATTTGATTGGAACAACTGGTCAGAACCGCCTGCGTAAGCGGGCGGCTCGGACCGTCGATATAATTTTCGTCGAAACAACACTCGGCGTTTCGTTCTCGGCACCGTTGGATGCCGCCCGCTTACGCATGCGGTTCTGACAGGGTCCTAGTCCACTCTATATACTTCTTCGAATCGAACTTCTTCCCGGTACTGCCGCTCGTCATGTATCTGATCTGGCCAAAGACGTCGCGTTCCATCCAAGGGCGGTCGTGTTTGCCGAAGCACCAGAGGATGCCGGCGTAACTGTTTGGGTTGCGGCCGTCGAGGCAGTATTTGTTGTTGAGATGGACGAGCGTTTCGAAGGCAACCTCGTACGAAGGCGACCACGCGATCACGTTCTTGCCCCACAGCATCCGCACATAATTGTGCATCTCGCCCGTTACGACCATCTCGCGTTGGGCGGCGTTCCACAGATCGTCGTGCGTTTCGCCGCGTTCTAGTTGTTCGAGCGAATAGTTAAACTGACGCTCGTCGTCCGCATGTTTTCGCATCGTCTTGAGTACCCAATCGGGCAGAGCGGCGAGAGAATCGTATCTGTCATTAAAACGCGTCATGTTGTACGACAGCTCGCGACGGACGATGAGTTCTTCGAGATATGCGTCGATCGATTCCTGTGGTGCATCAGCGTCGCGAACTGCCAAAGCGATCTCCAGTGGCGACAAATACCCGAAATGTAGATACGAAGACAAACGCGACGAGCCATCCTGGTCCGGTTTGCTCCGAGCTTTGTCGTAATTACAAAGTATATCCGTAATAAATATTTGAAGGCGCTCACGACCGTTCGCTGTTCCGCCGTGATAGACCATCGATGCAGGTACGCTATGGTCGATATCGCACCCGGCGACGAGTTCGGGGATAATTTCGGCGGTCACGAGAGTTTCGAAGTCAGCATCTATTTCAATATCGATACTCGGATGTTCGACCGTCTCATTCGCCAGCGTCACTAGATATCGGTCGAGCAGCTTTTTGATCTTCGGGCGGATCGTGTATGCGGCGTATTCTTCCTTGTCGAATTTTGACATCGGAATGATGCCATTCGAATCGACCGCGTGAACCGCGATCTCGGCTCGCTCGGCGATGCGGCGGTTGTGTTCTGGAATGATAAAGCACGGAAAATCGTCGGTGACGATCAGGGCCGCGTCCTTGGCGAGTGCGGCGACTGTGTTCTTTGGTGAGTCGGCATCTTTCTGTAGATAAAAGATGTACTTGATCCCAAGCCGTTCAAACTCAAGCCGCTTTTCCTCGACGCCCTCGAGCATAAAGGTATGGATACGATCCGACGCCCACGGATAGTAATATTTCAGTCCTTCGTAAACGACCAACGGCAGTTTCAGCTCATTGGCCTTGCGGATCGCCCAGATGAGCGCATGATTATTGTCCACCCGCTTGAACATCTGCATCCAATACAACACATATCGGGCGTTCGCGTTTACCGGCTTGTCGTTAAGAGCGACGACTCTTTCGTTGATCCTCATATCGTGTTTCAAGTTTTGCCTATCTCGAATACAATCGCAAAAAGAGGTTTTAACGCAGGGACCGCAAAGTACGCTGAGATAAGATCAATATGAATAGAAATAAATTCGTGCACATTCGCATTTTGGTTTCCTCGCTCTGCGTTCTTTGCGTTCTCTGCGTTTCAATTTCCGCCCAGCAATGGAAGTCAGTCGCCGATGGCGTCGAGTATGCCGAGGTACGGCGTGAGTTCAGCGGCAAGAGTGTCAACATCAACCTCCTCCGCCTCGACCTAAAAAAAGTCCGCCTCGACGTCCACCACGCACTTGATAAAGCAATCGGTGTTGAAACCACCTCATTGATAGCCGCGAGACACAAAGCTTTTGCGGCAATAAATGCGGGTTTTTTCAGATTAGACAAGAGCCCGTTCCTTGGTGATCCAGCCGGTGTTTTTATCATTAACGGCAAGATTCTTAGTGAGAGTAGAGACTCTCGAATTACGATGTTTATCTCCAACGAAAGAGAACCGCGTCCCCACGCCCCTTTTATTCATGAGACGATGGTAGATTTTTGGCGAGCCGAGACAATCGCAGCAATCATGTTTGGCAAGCCAGAAAGACAACTGTTGGTTTCCGGTATCAATCGCGAGCGGAAGCCTTTTGAGGTCATTGTATATACAAGTGAGTTTGGTGAGAGAACACCGGCTTCCGAAGATTCTGTGCTGGAAGTTGTCAATGAAAATGGAAGGATTAAGGTCGTCAGCCTAACGAACGGTTCGACGATCATTCCGTCAAACGGGTCGATCGTTACAATGGATCCGGGTCAAGCAGATCGCTTTGAAAATACAATTGGTACTAGGATCGACGACTCCACACGCTCCTTGCGACCACTTTACGAAGACGCTGTCGCTGGCGTTCCCCAGCTCATCAAGAACTCCAAGATCGACATCACCTGGGAGCAGGAAAAATCTAGCAAAGCCTTTGTCGAAACGCGCCATCCGCGTACGGCGGTGGCGAAGCTCAAGGATGGCAAGTTTTTGATGTTGACGGCCGACGGGCGAACCGAGCAGAGTGCGGGTCTCGATCTGTACGATCTCGCGGCGTACTTTCTCGAACTCGGTGCGACCGACGCGATGAACCTTGACGGCGGCGGCTCGACGACGATGTTTCTGGACGGCAAGGTCGTAAATCGTCCTTCCGATAAAGAAGGTGAGCGGAAGGTGAGTGATGCGATCCTTGTGACGCTTAGGAAGAAAAAATAGGCCGAAATGGAGCCGCTTGAGTGGGCAAAATCATACTAAATGATTGCATCCGAACACGTTACCGAAATGTTGCGCACTATTTAACGCAATTTCTCAGCCGATGCGCGCTAAATGTTGCAAAATCACGACTTAGCAGAAACTTTTAAAACCACCATATTTTGTGTTGACAAAGCCTTTCGTACACAATATAGTCTATAACACTGCGGCGAAAGCTTTTTGATTTATAGACAAAGACCCGCCTGCAAATACCAAATATTTCGGTGAAAAAGCGGCCTTGCTTTGGTTACTAGACAAAGTGGGTATGTGGGACTTTCTCTCTCTTTTTCACGGTTTGACCGCAGCGTTTACGACCCAAATCTTTACGCCTAAGGAGCATCGACGATTAAAATGGATACTTTTTTCGCACAGAGCGGCACAGCGGCGACACGTCAAACGGATGATTCGGCACAGACCTCGATGCAGGTCAAAAAGCGTAACGGAGCGCTCGAGCCGGTTGATATCAATAAGATTGTGCGGGCGATCACGCGTTGCTGCGTTAATCTTCCGTCGGTCGATAGCCTTAAGATCGCGACCAAGACGATCAGCGGCCTGTACGATGGAGCTACGACCCAAGAACTCGACAAACTCTCGATCCAGACCGCGTCGAGCCTTATTTTTGAAGAGCCGGAATATTCGCGAGTCGCCGCTCGTTTGCTTAACCAATATATAGAGAAGGAAGTTCGCAATCAGGAGATCCAGTCGTTTTCGCAGTCGATCGCCTTTGGCGTAAAGGAAGGCCTGATCGGCGAACGTGTCGCACAATTTGTCATCGACAACAGCCGCAAGCTAAATGATGCGATCGACCAGACGCGAAATGACCTATTCGAGTTTTTTGGCCTTCGCACATTGTATGACCGCTATCTGCTAAAGAATCCGACGACCCGCGACGTGATCGAATCGCCGCAGTTCTTCTGGATGCGTGTCGCCTGTGGGCTTGCCGAAAATCCCTACGAAGCCATCGACCTTTACAACCTTTTCTCGTCGCTCGAATACGTTCCTTCGACACCAACGCTCTTCAACTCGGGTACGCAGCATGAACAACTTTCTTCGTGCTTCCTGCTCGACAGCCCGCAGGACAGCCTCGATAGTATCTACCGCAAGTATTCCGATGTCGCCATGCTCTCGAAGTTTTCTGGCGGCATCGGAATCGCCTATCATCGAGTGCGTTCGCGAGGTTCGCTCATTCGCGGAACCAACGGCCATTCGAATGGCATCGTGCCGTGGCTCAAAACGCTTGATTCCAGCGTCGCGGCTGTAAATCAGGGCGGCAAACGCAAAGGTGCTTGCTGTGTTTATCTCGAAACCTGGCACGCCGACATCGACGATTTTCTCGAACTTCGCGACAACACCGGCGATGACGCCAGCCGCACGCACAACCTGAATCTCGCCAACTGGATCCCGGACCTTTTTATGAAGCGTGTCCAGGCCGACGGCCAGTGGTCGCTGTTTGATCCAAAGGTCGTGCCGCATTTTCCCGACCTCTACGGCGACGAATTTGAGGCCGCGTATCTGAAAGCCGAGGAAGAAGGCCTTTTCATGCGGCAGATAAATGCACGGGATCTGTACGCAAAGATGATGCGTACTATGGCGCAGACCGGCAACGGCTGGATGACGTTCAAAGATTCGTCGAATCGTAAATCGAATCAGACCGCACGCCCCGAGAATGTCGTTCACCTTTCAAATCTTTGCACTGAGATAATTGAGGTGACCTCTGACAGCGAAACCGCCGTTTGCAATCTAGGCTCCGTCAACGCCTCGCGATATGTGAAGGACGGCGGGTTCGATTACGAAAAGCTTCGTAAAAATGTAAAGCTCGCGGTTCGTCAGCTCGATAAGGTGATCGACCTGAATTATTACGCGATCGACTCGACCGCACAATCGAACAACCGCTGGCGCAATATCGGCCTCGGGCTGATGGGCCTGCAGGACGTTTTCTTCCTGCTA
>JANPDK010000086.1:0-24086 GCA_031431415.1 Acidobacteriota bacterium
TGGATCGAGCATCGTCATGAGTGTCCAGTCACGACGTTACCGCTTCGCCCCACGCATCATCCAGGTCGTCGACACCCTCACCGACGTCGACTTCCAGGGTCAGGAATAACGGCCCAAGGTCGATGGCCAACAATCGTCCATCGACCACCAACCTTAACCAAAAAGGCGGCTCATTTGAGCCGCCTTTTTGCTTGTGCGAAAGTGATGGAAATTGTTGTAAAGAAAGGTTATCCTTGTATTTGCTGCGAACTCCCCGCCGACCCGATGAACGATTCCGAGATAATCCGACGCGACCTTAAGCCTGCACTCGTCTTTTTGACGGGTGAGCTTATCGCTGTGCCTATCCCGCTCGAACGCGAAGAGGTCATTCTCGGGCGTGCGATCGAGGCCGATGTGCGTGTCAACGACACGCAGGTCTCACGTCAGCATGCCCGGATTTTGGCAATGCCAAGCGAATCGAGTGTATCGATGGAGTACGTGCTAAACGATCTCGATTCCCGAAACGGCACTTTTCTCAATGGCCGTCGCGTACGCCGAGAGAGATTAGAGAACGGCGATAAGATCACTGTTGGCGAAACGATCCTGCGATTTGACCTGCTCGACGAGATAGACCGCGAATACCAGCGACAGATACACCGCCTCATCTCACACGACGACCTGACGGGACTTTTGTCGAGCCGCTCGTTCTTTTCCGAGCTGCGTCGTGAAGCGGGCCGGGCTACGGCGGAGGGAAGGCCGTTTTGCGTGCTGATGATGGATGGCGACGATTTTAAGCACGTCAACGACAATTATGGCCACCTGACCGGCAGCAAGACGATCGAGGAGATCGGCTTTTCGATCATGACAGACTTACGCAGCGGCGATGTTGCCGCCCGGTTTGGCGGCGACGAATTTGCGGCATTTCTACTTGACGCTGATCTGCCGCAAGGGATCGTCGCGGCAGAACGAATACGTTCGAGTATCGAATCTTATCCGTTCAGCATTGTCCGCCAGGGCGTTAAGGGCTCGCACAATATCACTGTCAGCATTGGTGTCGCATCATTTCCTGATGACTCGTCAGACCCGATCGAGCTGGTTGAGATGGCCGACTCGGCACTCTATCGGGCAAAACGCGAGGGCCGCAATCGCGTTGCCGCCTACCGTGACCTGACTCCGACTGAGATCGACCGCCATCTGCCGCCGCGCCACGAATAGCTGGCTCGCAATCAGAATTTGCAACAATTTACAGCGCCGAGACGTGAAAGACAACGGTTTTCGTTCGTGTTAGAATCAAACCTTGTCTTTAGACGAGTTTTTTGAATTTTGAATAGTATTACAAGTGATCACTAAGTTAAATCTCTCTACCCATCCGTTTCGCAACCGCGTGCTGCCGTATCTGGCGGCTGCATTGCTGTTGGTTGTGAGCGCCCTGGCTGGCGTTTATTCGCTCGCGACGCTCCGCGATAACACAAATAAGAATGAGCTGCTTGTGACCGCGATCAAAGAACGCGAAGGCGAGATCACGCGGCTCAAGGGCGAGGGCGAAAAGGTCCAGCAACTCCTCACGCCTGATCAAAAGGCTCTCCTAAATGCCTCGCACAGGCTTGTCGCCAATAAAACATTTGGCTGGTCGCGTCTATTTGCCGATCTCGAATCCGTGATGCCGACCAGCGTCAGTGCATCGCGTATAGCGGTCGAGAATATCTATCAGGACGGCGACCGAGTCAAGGCCGAGCTGGAATTTGCGGTTTTGAGCCGCGATTATCCGTCGGTGATGACGATGATCGAGCGTATGAATAACTCGGGGCTGTTCCGTGCCGAGCTTCGCGGACAGGATCTGGAAAAGAACGAACGCGTGACATTCACCGAATATACATTTCGGCTTGTTTACACACCTGCGTATGGCTACGCCGCGGCTCCGGCATCTGACGTTGCGATGAACGGGCAAGGAGGCGGTCAATAATATGGCAGACATCGAGCCAACAAACGCCCCAACCGTGATCGTCGTCGAACAGGTCGAAACACCGGTCTGGAATACCATTCCGCCCAATCGTCCGCGTAAGGTTTACGCTGGTATGTGGGGCCCGATCGAGATCGGGGCCGTCAGTCTCGGAGCACTCGCTCTGATCGCGGCGGTGATGGTCTATGTTTTCTTTGTCATCCCGTCGAATCGCGAACTCGCCCGCAACCGTTCCGAGGCTGACCGTCTCGAGGTGGAATTAGTATCGGCCCGAACTAAGTACGGCGAGATCACAAGTACCGAGACCGAGGTGGCCAAGATAGTATCGAGTATCGATGATTTTGAGATGCGGTTCCTGCCCGTCGTATCGACCGGTCAGGGTGCTCTTTATCAACGGCTGAACGGCTTGATCTCGGCATACGGCCTGGTAAATACCAGCGGCCCCGATTACGCACCGCTTGAGACCGCCGACAGAGAGGCCGGTTCGCAGACCGATGAGGAAAAAGGACGTTCGAAGTTTCGCAGCCTTTATCCCGGAGTTTACGTCTCGACAACGGTCGAGGGATCTTATCAGAGCCTGCGTAGATTTATCAGAGAGATCGAAACTGGACGCGAGTTTATCATCGTGAGCGCGGTCGAGCTGGCACCGTCGGATTCGGAAAAGCAAAAGGCGGATTCGCCGCAGGTAGCGGGCACTCAATCCGGTATTCCGAATGATGTTTATAGCGCAGCCGATCCGACGCGGGCGGGCCAGAATAAGGGCATGCCGCCGGGATTTAGCACCAATCCGGTTCAACAGGCGCCGTCACAATCGCAACGTGACCGCCCGAAAGGCAAGACGCATGGCGATACTGTCAGCCTCCGGATCGAGATGGCAGCGTATTTTCGCCGTCCAAATTTTTCACCGGTGGCGCCGGCTCAGTAGTTTTGAAAGCTAGTTTTGAAGTAAATGAAATTGTTCGAAGGCAAAACAACGACCGAGAGAAACAAGATCATCGCCGCTGCGGCGTTGGGCGTGATCTCGCTCGTCGCGCTTTTTCTGGCATTTGGCCCCAGTTTTTCCGGCAAAACAGCTACGAATATTACAGTAAAAACGTCGCCAACACCGCGCGGTTCGAACACTTCTACGACGGGCGACCGCGTACTACCTACGGCTGACGAGCAGAGATTTATATACGAGACGACAGCGATAGATTATCGTCCGGGCAGTGCGTACGCGCCGGATGCCGGTCGCAACATCTTCGCGTTTTACGAACCGCCGCCGCCTTGTACGAAGGATTGCCCGACACCAATTCCACCGCCGATCAAGACGCCGACACCCGCGACACCGGCCCCGACTCCGCCGATACTGCTCCGTGCGGCGATACCGCAGAATGTCTATGCCGGAATGCCGGCATACAAAATGATGGTTGATGGTGAGTTTTTCACGCCGGACTCGCGGATCTATTTTAATCAGACCGAACTGCCGACGACTTTTGTTAGCGAGAAGAAACTTTCGGGCGACGTCACGGCGAATATGATCGCCCAGGAAGGGCAAAAGTCTATCGAAGTCAGGACGCCCGATGGCCGTTTGTACTCAAATCAGGCCTTCCTGATGGTAAATCCGCCGCCAAAGCCGACCGTCCAGTACATCGGAATGATCGCTCGTAAGCGGTATAACAACGACACCGCTTACTTCATCGGCGGGAGCCCGACACCGTTCGGAGCCCGTTTGAACGATGTGGTCGGCGGCCAGTTTCGCCTGATCGATATCACGGCGGCCGAGGTCGTATTTGAGGATGTGAATCTCGGTTTCAAACATCACGTCCCGATCACAAAGAATGTTGTAGCCTCAGGTGCCGGTCCGGGCAATTCGGGCTTCCCGGGCAATCCTGGCCTTGGTTTCCCTGCCAGCAGTATACCGGGCATTCCGGACAACATACCGCGCTATATTCCGCCGCAAAACCAGGTTCGAAAACCGCAGGACAAGAAAGAGGACGTCGACGACAAGGATGATCCGCCAATCAAGCCATAACGAAAGCGGCATGACGCTCTTTGCGGTGATGGCCGTTATGGTCATCTTCGCGGTAGCGCTATTGACTGTTGCACCGAGCGTCGAACAGGAAATTCGCCGGGAGAAAGAGCTGGAATCGATCCGTCGCGGCGAAGAGGTCGCCGAGGCGATCCGCCAGTACGTCGAATTTTACCGTGGTTCACGTCTGCCCTCGTCGATGGACGATCTGATCGAGGGCCTCCCCTTTGGCACAAAGAAACGTCACATCCTGCGTGCTTCAGCAGCCATCGATCCGCTCAGCGAAGACGGTCGTTGGCGGCTTATCAAAGCTGATGTCAACACGATCGGCGGCTTTGCGCGACGCGTCCAGAATTACAACGGCGGCCAGCTTCCTCCTAATCCGAGTCAGCTTTTTGACCGCTACTCGTTGGTTCTCGTCAATTCGCTCAACACCGAGCTCGATAGCGATAACGAAGCCGACGACGATGCCGATTTCGAACTGCTCACAGAAAACACGCCTTTTATCGGCGTTGCCAGCCAGAGCAAAGGCAAGTCAGTGATCGCCTATTACGGCATCGAAAATCACTCCAAATGGATCTTCACACCGCTCTTTCGAGGCAGCGGTGGCAATTCCAATTTCAACCCCGGCGGCATCAGGCCACCAGTCCGTCCGCCGGTGCGCTAAAGTACGACAGACGGCCTCGTCTGTCGATTCCCGCATTTTTGGATCACGTTTGATGAACAGGCCGGGCGGCCTGTCTTACTTTGTGTAATCAAAAACAATATTACAAAACGCTTTCACACCCACATCCAAACGGCTGTCATCGATAAAGAAATCCGGCGTGTGGTGCGACGGAACTGTTTTAGGATTGCCGCCCTTTGGCATTCCGCCGACGAAAAAGAAAAACGCCGGTGCTTTCTGGCCGTAAAATGCAAAATCCTCAGCTCCCGTGACCCATTCAGCCTCAAGCACATTTCCTTTGCCTGTAGCTTTTTCAAGCGAAGGCAGCATTTTCTTGACCAAGGCCGGATCGTTATAGGTCACAGGCGTCTTTCTATCGATGGTGACCTCAGCGGTCGCACCCATGCTCTCAGCGATCTTTGTCGCGGTCCGTTTGATCTTTTCGTGGACATCATTCTGCATATCCGAGTCGAGCGTGCGGATCGTGCCGGCCATCGTGACTTCTTCGGGGATGATATTCTCACGAATACCGGCGGACATACGGCCAACCGTAATGATAACGGGGGCTTTCGGCAATTCCGACTGACGCGAAACGATCATCTGCAACCCCGTGTAGATCTGTGTCGCGACGGCGATCGGATCAATACCCTGCCACGGGTACGCTCCATGTGACTGTCGGCCTTTGATCTTGATACTAAACCAATCGCTCGCCGCCATCTCGGCACCCGACTTGTATTTGATCTTGCCTATCTCGGTCGCCGAATTGATGTGAATGCCAAAGATCGCGTCGATCTTCGGATTGTCCATTACTCCCTCTTTTATCATATCTGGTGCGCCGCCGGTCTCACCCGCCGGTGCGCCTTCCTCAGCGGGCTGAAAGATAAAGATAACAGTCCCTTTGATCTTGTCCTTCATGCCAGCGAGCACCTCGGCCGTGCCCATCAGCATTGCCACGTGCGTATCGTGTCCGCAGGCGTGCATGACACCGACCGTTTGTCCGTTATACTGAGTTTTTACCGTAGATTTGAACGGAACGTCGACGCGCTCGGTAACGGGCAGGCCATCCATGTCGGCACGAAGCCCGATCACAGGTCCGGGACTTCCGCCCTTCAGAATGCCGACGACACCGGTCTTAGCGATACCGGTTTTGACCTCAAGGCCGAGCTTTCGCAGGTGTTCCTCGACGAACTTGGCGGTCTTGACCTCGCTATTACCAAGCTCAGGATTCTGATGCAAATGCCGTCGCCAATCGACGACCTGCGGCATGATCTTAGCCGCCGCCGCATCGATCTCTTTGCTCATATCGATGGCCGCGACGGTATTTATTAGTGAAAATATGGCGAGGATCGCCGCGAGCATTCGTTTCATTTGAAAAGGCCTCCGGTGGAATTAGGATGCCTTTGATTGTAGCGCATTGATTCAGTTTTTCATTTTCCCGGGAAGATCGACGCTTCTACTTTTTTCCGGACGTACTTGAAATCGAACGTCGTGATCCAGGTCTTTCCCTCATCGACCGAGCGTTCGCCATGTTGACGTACGTCGCCATTTGGAAGATTAGAAAAGGTCATACGACCGATGGCTCTTTTGCCGTTGAACATTGTGTCCGAGTCGAGCACCATCTTGCCATCGACCATCCCGCCGATGTAGTGCGTAAACGTCCCCTTGTCATCGACCCAGGTCTGATGCCATTTTTTGTCCGTAATGTCGTAGATATTAAAGCTCTTGCCCGATGAAACCGGCGTTGACCAGTTCTCGAAAATGATGCATTGGCCTAAGATCAATTGAATACTGCTCGAACCAACCGTCACACCTTGTGTATTCTTTGCGTCCCATTCGCCGATCCAGAAGTCGAACTCGCGAAATGACGGACTCGCCTTGCACGGGTTCACGGCGACATCGTGCTTCTTTACGAGGTCGATAAACTTTGGTTCAGCTTTGATCGCTGCAAAATCGGCCTCGCTATTAAGTGAATCTGGCGAGATACCGCCGAGCGTTATACTTTTTTCGAGCGTCTCGTAAGCCTTTTCTTTGTTATTGTTTCGCGTGTAAGCACGAGCGAGGGCGAGGGCAAAGACCGGATTTGGCGAAGCTGTGAAAACGGTTTCGAGATGAGTCTGGGCGGCGGCATTGTCACCGACACCGAGCAAAGACATTCCGTAGCGATAACGCGCTCCGGCGTTTTTCTCTTCGGCCTTGACTATCTTTTCGTAGGCGGCAGCGGCAGTCTTCCAGTCCTGTTTTTGAAACGCTTCGTTAGCTGCCGTGCGCATCTCGGGCGTGATGGCTGAACCGGGTTGAGGTTGGCCAAGCGCGAATGTAACGGAAGAAAATACAAGAATGGAAAGAACAAATGCCTTCATCGCAAAACTCCACTGAATCTATTTGCCCTGTCAGATGCCGCGAGCGACCGATTTAGTTGTCGCAGCTACCGTTTGAAAAAGCAGAGCGTTTCCGAACGGTGAAACGAACAGACCGATCCTCTATTTCTTTTCAATATACGACCCCGCGATCTTAGGCGCGATCTCGTCGAGCCAGCGGTCGAGTTCGGTCTGCGTGTACCATTTTCCTTTGAGCATTACGCCGAAGCGTTTCTGTGTGTTCGAGATGTCATCGAGTGGATTGGCGTCGAGCAGAACGAGATCGGCACGGCGGTTTTTTTGAATGGTGCCGACCTTGTCGAGCGTGCCAAAGAACTCACTCGGGTTACGCGTTCCGGCGGCGAGAACGGCGTAATTGGAAAGCCCTGCTTCCTGCAACGCCTTCATCTCGTGATGAACGCCAAACCCGTACAGCCACAAAAATTCCGGCGTGTCCGAGCCGACCATGATCTTGCCGCCCGCGTCGTAGATCGCCTTGATGAGCTTTTCGCGTAGCTCGATCCAGCGTTTTCGCTTTTCGACGGGAATGGTGTTGAGCATGCGATTTCGCTTGTAAAAATCGAACCACGTCTTTTGCACTGACTCAGGGTAGAATTTGAAATCCGGCTGCGCACGTATTTCTTCATCGGTCCGCAGGCGGCCGAAGGAATTCTTCATAAAATGGTGCGTCGGGTCGACGAAAGGATTTGATTCGACCGTCTTGCGCGCGATCTCCGGTATCTTCGACTCGTCCATGTGGTCGAAACTTTTCCAGTTATCAGGATTGTAAATGTACAGATCGGAGACCGAGCCTTTCATCGGCGCATCGGGCTTGAGCAGCAGCTCCATATAGCCGTCAAGATGCTCGATCTGCTGTCCGGCTTTCCACGCGCGCTCAACGCCAACAAAGCGGCTGTCCGCATGGCCGACGACACGAATGCCGAGTCTTTTTGCTTCATCGACTGCGGATTCGTAAACCAACGAAGGAACAAACGTGGTCACTTTGATGAAATCGTATCCGGCGGCCTTTGATTTCCGCACTGCCTCGCGGGCCTCTTCCGTCGTTTTGACAACGAAATTGTTTCCTTGTTCACGTCCCGTTAGGTGCGGGCTTGCGACATAAATTGTGGGGGCTGTTAGGTTGCCGGCGGCACTTCGCTCACGCAGCTTTAGCAGTTCCGGCGTGCCGATCATAAACCGCACCGTCGTCACGCCATTTGCGATCATCACGCGAAGCTCATCCGGCGCAATCGAATCTGGATACTCGTCGCTGTCAGACAGCAGATGCGTGTGCATATCGACGAGGCCGGGGATGAGATATTTGCCTTTACCGTCAACAGTTACAGCACCTTGCGGCACCTTCACGCGAGACGAGTCACCGATCTCTGCGATCACGCCGTTCTTTACAATAACGGTCTGATCAGCAATCACGCGTTCGCGATCCATCGGGATTACGTTCACCCCTACAAATGCGGTCGTCTGGCTCTGCGCCACAACGCCGAAGAAAATGAGCGAAACTAGCAATGCGAAAGTTGTTATCATAACAATAATGATTTTTTGAACTAATACGCTTGTGACCAGAAAAGGTTTTCGTTCATCTTAAGGCAAATGGTGATAGTATCGGTCGATAAATGGATATCAATTACTACGTGCTGCTCGTATTCGCTCCCTTGCTCGTTTTGGTGGGTATTTTGGGGTTTGTGATTCCCGATGAGAAAAGCCTGACGAGCGGTGCCCCGGCGTACAATGTATTTCACATCATTTTCGGGCTGATCGGTGTTGCCGTTCTGTTTTTCGGGCAGACGAGTTGGATAAAAGCATTTAATATCGGCTTCGGAGCTCTAGATCTCTATCAGGCGTTGGCAAGTTTTCTGGGATTGTTCCCGCGATACATCTTCAAATGGAAACGCGCCGATGATGTTCTGCACATCGTGATCGGCGCGTTTCTTGTTATTGTTGGCGTATTTTTCTAGTTTGTGTAGCCGGGCACGATCTTGTATTCGAGCACCTTGTTTACTTCTTGGGCGTTTCCGTCGGCTAGATCTTTTCTGACAAGCAAAACCAGATTTACACCCGGTCGCAGCGGATAGACACCGATGTATTTATAGTTCGGCCCGTATTTTTGTATCGCTTGGCCGTCCTGATCGTTCTTCTTAAATACGATCATTTCAGAGTCTTTCGTGTCGATCAGCGAGCCGAAGTAGTTGGCCTTGGTGTAGTCCTTTGTGTACCAGGTCATCGGCCAATAGTCGGGCGTGACGATCTCGATCACGGCGTCGCGGCCTTTGCCGCTCTTCTCCGCGTATTTATCTATCTCTCGCATCATGTCGAGAAATCCACGCCGCGTGTGCGCATATACATAGACCATCTCGTCGTCGTCGTAACGGACAAAGCTGAGCTGGTAGGTCTGATAAATAAGCACTGCGGAGCTCGCAATACACAGCACAGCCGCGGCGGCCCGCAGATTGACCTGTTTAGATTCAAAAAACTGCCCGAGCCCGTACCCCGCGATCATACACATCGGCAGAATAAAGCTAAGATCGAGCCAAGGCGTCTTGTATGGGATGATCGAATAGGCGATAAAAAGACCTAACGCCCAAAGTGCGGTAAACATCGCAAAGCGGTGCTTTGCCTTTACGAGCGTAAACAGAATAGACAGCGTCGAGATGATCAGTATCGGCGATTCGAGCTTTAACAGCCATTTTACATAGCCGAGATAGCCGTGCATCGTATGGTCTTTGTTGCCCGTTTTTGTCCAGATCGCATAGGCCTCGAACGCCTTTTTGATGCCATCTGCATACGTAAAGAACGACGAAAAGAAAAGCACGAAAAGATAGGCCGCAGTAACTGTGGCGGCGGCAAAGATCAGGATCGCGTTGCGGTTGTTACCGAGATTTTGCCTAAAGCCAACCCAGGTCAGCTCGACCGGTTCGGCAAATGTCGCGTCATTCGCACGCCGCATATCGACGATGAACATCACCCACGCCGCGACGGCCACCGCCATCATGAATATTATCGAACCGAAAACAAACACTTCAGGCGGACGGAACGGGTTGAAGGCGATCGTATTGTAGAGCCACTTAAATCCGTCGATGATCTCAGCGTAATAATAGAGAGCCGTCAGGCCGAGAAAGACGTGGGCACCGGCGATGATCTTGACCCATTGATCGTCCAACGCCGCTGCGGGCCTGAATTTGCGCCAGATATAGATCGCGACACACGCGATGGCCATCGTGCCGAGCGTTATAAATGCGGTCTCCTTTGTCGCAAAAAAGAGCGAAATAGAGGCGCCCGCGAGTATCAGATAGATGGGCCGACCATTGTCCCAGCCGAGCAGCATTCGTATCACAAAGAATGCCAGCACCGCCTCGATCATGACAAAAACAAGGCGAAAAACCCAAACCATCGTCAAATTCTCGCCGCCTATGTACGAAGCCAGGTTGAGCGCCGACGGCAGAAACGCCGTGAGCAGCAAAAGTGCCATCCAGGCCACCGCACCGTAGCCGGCCTCTTTTTTCTCGATAAAGAAAAGCACGGAGACGACGATCGCGAGGCTCAGAAAAACAAAGAATATCTCGTGAACATAGTAACGAGACATAAAGACCATGCCCGGTGACAATGCGACCAATGCAGCGGCGATCAGCGTGCCTGTACGTCCGAGATAGTCCTTCAAATACAGGACCAGCACGACCATCAGCACGCCAAAAATGGCGACGCTCGCCCTAATGCCAAAGGTCTCGAAACCGAAAACCTTAACGAACGCGAGCGAGATGTAATACAGCGTCGGCCCGTGATAATTGGCCGGATCGTATTTGTAAGTACCGTCGGAGATGAGGTTTTTGAGGAAAAAGCCATTGACACCCTCGTCGTGGTGCATGACCTTGAGCGTTAGATCATAAAAACGCAAAAAGGTCGCAACCGCGACAATAAACGCCGCCGCACCGAACCACATACGGTCAAATTCAACGTCTTTCTCGACTGGAGCATCAGTCTCAACGACAGGCGATTGAACCGTTTCTTCTACCTCGGGACTTGCCGCGGTATCGGCAGCCGTATTCACATTTTTTCGTTTCTTTGCTTTCATTTACCGTTACTTGACCTTATATACGCGATATTCGCCCGCCTCTGCGGCAAGCGGGAATTTCCTGAAAAACTCTTCATTCGCCTTCATCGTATTTCGCTCTTCGTGCGAGACGAGGACGTAATCGATGTTGTATTTTGCCAGCAGCGCATCGGCCGCAGCTCCGCCCTGATAGATCTGTTTGACATCGTTCTCACGCGAGCCGATGTCGATACCGTGCGATGTGAGATGGCCGGTGTAACGCATCAGCGACTGCCGGCCCGAGAGAACGACTGCCGAATTAAATGTCGGCGCATTCAAAAACAAAGCCTTTTGCGGCGTCTTGGCCTTGATCTGCTCAGCGACCTTGATACCGTCCGTTTCGAAAACACGAAACTTCAGCTCGCCCGAGACGGTACGAAAAACATCCAACGCTCCGGCTAGCGTCAATGCGACCAAACATCCCACAGCTACGCCCTTTAGAATCGCACTCTTTTCCCACGCCCACGCGATCGCCAGCGAGACGAGCGGGATCGACATCAGGAACCAATAGATCAAAACCTTGATATTGTCCCATTGCCATGGTGCGAGCTTGGCGACGTTCGATAAGATAAAGAGAAATACGAACGGGATGTAAAAGAGCACGAGCGGGCCGAGGTTAAACTTCTTGCCATCGCTCTCGTCATTGATCTTTAGTCGCTGGGTGAGATAAACCCATATCCCTGCCGCGATCATCGGGATCAGTATTCCCGTGTTCTTGATCCAAAACCAAACAAAACTGTCATCTGGCTTCTTATCCCAGCCAAAATGCCAGTCAAAGAATTTCGAAGTCTCGGTCGCACTGCCCGATATCGACCACAAAAGAACCGGCACCGCTATCACGGCCACACCAAGGCCAAAAGCGATCCACGTCTTCCACTTACGCGGCTGAAAGGCAAACAGAAATCCTGTAACGACAAACAAGACTACCAGACTGTGAAGATGTATCAACGACAGCATTCCGGCGAGCAGGCCGACGAGGAAAGGGGAAACGGGAAAAGGTGCAAAAGTGAAAAAGTCGGTCGCGTCCGAGGAAACTTTTTCACCTTTCCCCTTTTCCACCTTTTCACTTTCGATGTCACAGCCGAAAACCCGCCACAGATACCCGAGCACCATGATCGTCAGTGGCATTCCGAGCAGCAAGCTTCGCTGCGTGATAAACAGCACGACCATCGAATTGCCCCATCGGAAATTGTCGCTAATGGTGTAGTCCTTTGGTAGATGCCAGAGAAATTCGGTGAAGCTTTTAGTCGTCTCAGACAGATCCTTCGCGAACCACACAAAGCCGAGTCCACCGCTAAAGATGAGCAGTGCGGGAGCGATGCGGCCCGCGAGCTTGCTGCCGGTCAGCTTCGCGACAAAGCTCTCAAGCAGCACCAGCAGCGAGAACGCCCACGAGACATTCTGCACGAACATCGCCGCTTTTAGCTCGCCGCCGAGCTTCATAAAATTCGCGGTCAAAAGATCGGCGATAAACGGATAGCTAAATTTCGCGCCGGCCCACGACGGGTTCATCGGCGGAAAATTATTGATCTCGGTAAAGCTGAATATTGCCCCGAGATGATACGGCAGGTCGCCGTAGTTATTTGATCCACCCGTGTACAAGCCGTCCTTCAGGTCAAAAACGGCCCGGTCGAAAAAGTACCAAAATACGAGGAAAAAGAACGCGTAATAGACGAACCTCAAAAACTTGGTCGCGTTGACGCCCTGCAATTTGCCCTTCGCGCGTTCCCAGTCGAGCCAGGCTTGCGAACGCACATCGTTCTTCTGCATTAACACCAGCGGTAACAGCGTCAGCAACAGAGACACGCCAACCGTCGCCGCCGAAAATCCGGCAAAGCAAGCAACGACGAACGATATCATTCCAAATATCGCCGAGCCGATAATATTGCCCGCGGCGAGACGCCACATCAGCGGCTTGTCGCGCACGACAAGGTACGTCAGCGAAGCACCGCTCGCGGCCAATGCGATGAGTAGCAAAAGAGATACGATCATGTGGAATCAGTGCGTAAAAAGCTACATAAAAGGTTACTCTATCTCGCCCAACGCACAAAACGCGCGGAAGCCCTCGGTGAATCTCTGGCGACCGACATGACAATCGTTTATACTTAACGCAAATTCCATCAAGGGGGGCGTATGGTCATGAAAGCTATTACGGTTCTATTGTTCGCGTTTTTGTTTGCAGTTTCGATCTGTGCATCCGAGCCTGATGCTGAGGCGGCATCGCTCATCGCGGGTGTTCAGCGGATATCGGCAACGGTGGGCATTGTCCATACGAAAACAAGGCTTTACCGCACCGACGACGGCGGTGCGACGTGGAACGCTTTGCCCCTGACCGGCGGCGTGATCGCAGGCGTTAAATTCACCGATGTCCGAAACGGCTCGGCCGTCGTGTATGATCGCATCGGCGAACAGCTCGGACTCGCAAAGACCCTGGACGGCGGATATTCGTGGGAAATGCGCTCCGTGGAGGCGCGCACATTCGGTGAGGACACCTATCTTGACGAAGCATCTCTCCAAATCACGGGCGAAACCGTCACCGCCACATTTCGCATCGCGACCAGCTCAAATTTCGATGGCCGTGCCGTCTTTCGCACCAACGACGGCGGAATGACTTGGACGCAGATCGAACGCGTCATCGAAAAACGCCGGAACGACGATCCGCGTCAGATGAGATCGGGCGACTGGACAGTCACGACTGCGGGTTCGTGTGCCGACGCAAAACGCGGCTGTTTTCAGGAAACTTCGCTGTCCAACAATGGCCGCGATATTACGCCGCCCGAGATCAATCAGGCCGCGACCGTCGCTCGTCTCAATGCTGAACGAACTGCCTCGACCGAGGTTCTACTGCTGCCGCCAAACGGCTCCGTTCGCACAAGCCTCAATCGCGGCTTCGACAAATGCACCGCCGGGACGATTGCGCAGATGCAGACGTGGTGGAACGCCTCGCCGCTCTACGACAGCAATATCTACATATCCGGCCGTAACCGAGGCTGTTCGCAGCCACAATTAACGGCGGCTTGGGTGAATTCCGTCTCGACGATGGGCTGGGGTCTGATACCGACGATCGTCGGTTATCAATCTCCGTGCAGCGTATGTACAACGTGCGCCAAACACAGCTCCGATGCCGCAACCGCCGAGACCCAAGGCCGCGGCGAAGCCGACATTGCCACCACCGACGCCGGAAATCTCGGCCTCACCGCCGGGTCGATTCTCTATTACGACATGGAGCGTTACGACGAGATCCCGGCGACGCCCGGCTGCCGAGTAGCTTCGACGGCATTTCTAAAGGGCTGGACAGAGCGTATTCGCGAACTCGGCTACCGCTCCGGCACGTACGGTAGTCCGCGAAATGCGATCGACGACTGGCAGTTCATGCCTGCGGCTGGCCGTATGGAGGCCGTCTGGATGGCACGTTGGGACAATGTGCAGTCGGTCTGGACGTACGTTTCGTTCTCGAACTTCCCGACCAACGTCTGGGACAACCACCAGCGCATCAAGCAATGGCAGGCTCCGCACGACGAGACTTGGGGCGGCGTGACATTTAATATCGACGGCAACATCGCCGATGGCCCGGTCGCGGGCGTTGCTATCGCCAAGAACAAGACTGCCGATTTTGACGGTGACCGCAAGGCGGATATCAGCGTTTTTAGGCCCGACACTGGGGTATGGTATGTACTTAACAGCCTGGACGGCAGCGCAACGTACACAAACTTTGGTCTCTCTACAGATATTGCTACGCCTGGAGATTACGACGGAGACGGCCGCACGGATTTCGCCGTATTTCGCCCGTCAACGGGCGTCTGGCACATGCAGATGAAGGCCGGAACGTACCTCGCACGGCAGTGGGGAACGAACGGTGACATTCCTGCTGCGGCCGACTACAACGGTGATGGCAAGACCGACATCGCCGTCTTTCGCCCTTCGAACGGCGTTTGGTACATAGCCAACAGTGACAGCCTCGGCACGGGCTCATACGCAACATGGGGTTTGGCAGGTGACAAGCCGGTCGTCGGTGATTACGATGGTGACGGCAAGGCAGACATCGCCGTTTTTCGTCCTTCGAATGGAGTTTGGTACATCCTTCGCAGTACCGATGGCGGCTTTACGATCCTTAGTTTTGGCCTCAACGGCGACCGTCCGGCACAAGGGTATTTCGACACCGACAACCGCACCGACATCGCCGTCTATCGCCCGTCAAACGGCACGTGGTACATCTATCGCAGCTCCGATGGCGCCGTCGATTACGCCAATTGGGGTACAGCCGAGGATTTGCCTGTCACGGGCGATTATGATGGTGATAACAAAGACGATGTAGCAGTATTTCGCCCGTCAAACGGCATCTGGTATGTACTCAGAAGCGCGGGCGGTTTCTCGATCACCAACTGGGGCCTCGCCGCCGACGCTCCGGTGCCGAATGCGTATTTGCCGAGATAACGATCACATCTGAAGAATGTTTACGCGATACTTCTTGGTAGCTTTAATCGGTTTCACGCTTGGTAGCGCATCGAGTTGTGCTAGTACTCAACAACCTAACACGGCGGATGTTTCCACGAACGTCGCTCTTGTACAAGAAATTGGTAACGGAATCTATATAAGGCCCAAAGGTTGGTCTCTTCCTCCATGGGATTTGATGACACAAGGCGAGTCTGGGGTCGGAGTACTTGAAAACACCACTGGAAAGCTTGTAGCGACTACCTATACGATGTTCCGCCCTGCGGAAGAGCTCATCACTAACCCATTTGAAGGAACAAGGCTTTCCGGTGACTTCCGAATTATGTCGATTGCACGGGTTGAGGTTCGCGGAAAGATCTATCTCTATTCTGCCACCGGAGCTGCTGTTGTCCGCGACGAGAAAACCGGACAGTTCGTGCGGCGAGGGGGTCCCACATTTTGGAGCCATATTGATCGAGATGGTGACGGCATCATTGAAACCCTAAACGCCGGTTCCGAGAAGCTGGGTCCTTCCTGGATCGATGAGCTATAACTAGCTTCCAGCTTCGCAATATTCAGCAAGAATTGTAAAATAGGAGTTTTTGAACCCGAAGGGGAAAACGCTCTTATGTTACAAGCAGGAATCGTTGGCTTGCCCAACGTCGGAAAATCGACACTTTTTAATGCACTGACCGCGCAGGAGGCGGCGCTGGCGGCAAACTATCCTTTCGCCACGATCGAGCCAAACGTAGGTGTCGTGGCCGTCCCCGACGAACGCCTTGCCGTTCTCGAAAAGCTCAATAAAGCGCAAAAGGTCGTGCCCGCAATGGTCGAGTTTCTTGACATCGCGGGGCTCGTTCGTGGTGCGTCGAAAGGCGAGGGTTTGGGGAATCAGTTCCTCGCGAACATTCGTGAGACACACGCCGTGATTCAGGTTGTGCGGTGCTTTGACGACGACAACATCATCCACGTCGAGGGCTCGGTCAACCCGATCCGCGACATCGAGACCATCCAGATCGAACTCGCTCTCGCCGACCTCGCCTCCGCCGAAAAGCGTCGCGACAAGGCAAACCGAGCCATCAAAGCCTCGGGCGACAAAGCCGCAAAGGTAGAGATCGAGATCCTAGACAAGATCCAACCGCTGCTCGAAGAAGGCCGCCCGGCTCGTGCCGCCGACCTCACAACGGACGAACGTGCAACGCTAAAAACCTGGTTCTTCCTCTCGACCAAACCGACGATCTACGCCGCCAACGTCGATGAAGAAACTCTCGCCGACCCGGAAAGCAACGCCCACGTCCAGGCGGTCGTGAAGCACGCCGCCAGCGAAAACGCCGATGTCGTCGTCATCTGTGCCAAACTCGAAGCCGAGCTCGTCGCCCTCGATGCAGAAGAACGAACCGAATATCTAAAAGATCTCGGACTCTCATCCAGCGGCGTCGACAAACTCATCAAAGCCGCATATCACATGCTCGGCCTGATGAGTTTCCTCACCGCCGGCGAAAAAGAGGTCCGTGCCTGGACGATCCCGATCGGTACAAAAGCGCCGCAAGCCGCTGGCGAGATCCACACCGACATCGAACGCGGCTTCATCCGCGCCGAAATAGTCAGCTACGACGACCTCGTCACGACCGGCTCAAGAAAAGCCGCCCTCGAAAAAGGCCTCGCCCGCGTCGAAGGCAAAGAATACATAATGCAAGACGGCGACGTGGTGGATTTTCGTTTTAATGTGTAGTGTTTCGCTAGATTTATGAATCCTACGATCAAAGAACTCGTGGTTTACGTTCCGGCCGCAGATTTTGAGGTTTCAAAACGTTTCTACACGGCGCTCGGGTTTGAGTTGACCGAGGGTTGGGGCGGTACGATGGATTGTCGTCTGGGTGGCGCGGTCTTCCGTTTGCAGAACTATTACGTGAAAGACTGGGCCGAGAACTTTATGATGAAGTTCGACGTGGATGATGTCGACGCATGGCACGCACACGCTAAGAAGGTGATCGACGAAGGCGATTTTGCTCACGCCCGTTACGACACGCCGGAAATAGTCGGCGGCGACACAAAGATTTTTCACGTTTGGGATCCGTGCGGCGTGTTGTTGATCTTTATTCAGTGAGAGTTTCCTTCGGGCGTTCCACCAGTTCCAGGTGTTCCACCGTTCCACCTCGGGAACATGGAACACGAATTTGTTTGACTCCTATAAAACGAGTGGTATAGTTTGGTTAAGATGAAGCGCGTTACGACAAACAAGAGAATACTGGCGGCATTTGTGCTGGCCTTTCTCTGTCTGAATGTCGGCGGCGCGTTGTGCCTGACCTATTGCTCGCAGATCGCGATGGCCGCTCCGGCGATTAGCGACGACTCACACCTCTCGGAGCATTGCCGCAAGGCAAAACGCGAGGCTGAGGAGAAGAATAAAGACTCCTCCCGTGTCGATACTGATGAGGCTTCGTGCTGTATGCTGCCGGTCAGTATGCTTTCGGCACCGGTTGAGAAGCGTGCAGAGTTTGCCGTGGAGTTGGTTGCCGAAGCTCCGCCGGTTGTTCGATTTGAGATATCGGCACCTGTCCTATCGGCTGTCAATTCGCCGATCCTTCCCGTCTATCGCCCACCGCCGCTCGACCGGCGTGGTGAACGCATCCTCCATTCTGTTATCCGTATTTAGCTCGATCTCGTTGCAAAGTTGTCACTTTGCAGCGGTTTGTTGCGCCCGTCTGTCGTAAGACACGGGCTAACCCTTTAGTTTTGAGCTTTTTTACGGAGACATATCATGAGATCGAAAATTTTAGTTGTTATAACCACCGTCCTCCTGTTCGGAGTCGGCTTTGCGGTCTACTCTTACAATTCCACCCAGTCAATTTCGGAAACGGTTGCAGCTTCATGCTGTAGCTGTTGCGGCGATTCGTGCCCGATGAAGGCAAAAGATGCCAAGGCCACCGGCGAGGCAAGCCACGAGTGCTGCTGCAAAGGCGACGGAGCATCTTGCCCTATGAAGTCAACTGACGGCAAGTCCGGCGACAAAATGGCGATGTCGGCCGACGGCAAAGAGTCATGCCCGATGATGTCTGGCGATGCTGCTCACAAAATGGAAGGCATGAAGCACGACATGAAAATGGCTAACGGCGAATCTTGCCCGATGATGAAAGACGGCAAGTCCGCTAAGATGGACGAGATGCACAAGGGAATGCCCGGAATGGATCATTCCAAGAGCGGCCATTCCTGCCCATGCTGCAGCCACAATAAAGACAAGAAAGTTACGACAGAAGAAGGAACGATCTGATCGCTTAGCCAACTGTATTCCGAGCCGCAGCTGTTCGCCGTGGCTCGGAATTCGTCGGCTGAACCTGTCGTATGAAACTAATACTAGCAGCCATCATAGGCGCCGCTGTGTCGTGCTTTGCCCAGGCACAAAATGTCGTGCGCTATGACCTGACGATCGACCATAAGATGGTCAATTACTCGGGGAAGGCCGTTCACGCTATCGCGGTCAACGGGCAGGTTCCGGGGCCGACGCTTGAGTTTACCGAGGGCGACATTGCCGAGATACACGTCACCAATAATTTGCACGAGGAATCTTCCGTCCACTGGCACGGCATCTTGCTGCCGAACGAACAGGACGGCGTACCGTTTTTGACAACTACGCCGATCAAGCCAATGGGCACGCACGTTTTTCGCTTTCTGATAAAGCAAAGCGGCACCTATTGGTATCACTCGCACAGCAACATGCAGGAGCAAATGGGCCTGTACGGAGCGTTGATAATCAAGAAACGCGACGAGCCGCCGATGCCGAGCTACACCGTTCTCTTCAGCGATTGGACCGACGAACATCCGCACGAAGTGATGCGAAATCTGAAGAACGCGAACGACTGGTACGCGATCAAAAAAGATGCGGTGCAGAGCTACGGCGAGGCGCTCAAAGCCGGTGCATTCAAAGCGAAGTTTCGCCAGGAATGGCAGCGGATGAATGCGATGGACGTTTCGGATGTTTACTACGATGCGTTTCTTGCGAATGGAAAAAAAGAGGACAACGCTCCGCAATTCAAAGCTGGTGACAAGGTTCGGTTGAGAATTGTTAATGGCTCGGCCTCGACCTATTTCTGGATACAGTTCGCAGGAAGCCAACTTTCCGTCGTCGCGACCGACGGTATGGATGTCGTGCCTGTCGAGGTCGACCGGATGCTGATCGCGATCGCCGAGACATACGACGTCATCGTGACGATTCCTGAAAACAAATCGTTCGAATTAAGAGCAACTGCCGAGGACCGCACAAAAGCAACATCGCTCTGGCTCGGCTCAGGCGAGAAAGTCGCAGCTCCTGTTTTGCCAAAACTCAAACTCTTCGACGGGATGAAGATGATGAACGACATGGGCAAGCACGAGATGGGAATGAGCTATCAGCAGATGGATATGAACGACGTGATGTATCCCGAAACTGTGCCCGACCCAACGAAACCGGGTGAGCTGCCGCCCGTGACGCTCAATTACGCGATGCTCAAGTCTCCGACAAAGACCGAGTTTGCGGCGAACAAGCCGCTCCGCGAGATCACATTCAAACTCACCGGCAACATGAACCGATACATGTGGAGCATGGACGACAAACCGTTGTCGAAGTCGGACAAGATCCTTATCAAGAAAGGCGAGACGGTCCGCATCACGCTCAAAAACGACACGATGATGCGGCATCCGATGCATCTGCACGGGCATTTTTTCCGCGTGCTCAACGGCCAGGGTGAGTATTCACCGCTCAAGAATGTCATTGACGTGATGCCAATGGAGACGGACGTCATCGAGTTTGATGCGAGTGAGGAAAAGGACTGGTTCTTTCACTGCCACGTTCTCTATCACATGATGGCCGGGATGGGCCGTGTCTTCTCTTACGAGAATTCTCCGCCGAATACGCAAGTCGCGCCAACTAAGAAGAACTGGAACTACTTTCGCGGCGATGACGCCCGGATGCTTCATTCGAAATTCGAGCTGGCGGCCCAGTCGAACGGTGCCTTCGGCCATGGAATGATCGCGAATAATTACTACTTCGCAGGAACGCAGTTTCACTTCAATCCGAAGCACGGCTTTGAGAGCGAGACAAGATTTGGACGCTACGTCGATAAACAGCAGTTTCTCAATGTTTACGCCGGTTTCGAGCTGAACCGCAACAAGCACGACGGACGATGGCAGAATGAGGCATTTGGGACGCTCGGGTTTGAGTACACGCTGCCGATGTTTGTCAAAGCCGACGCTCGGGTGAATACGAAAGGCAAATTTCGCTTCCAGTTGAGCCGCGATGACATCACGCTTTCGAAACGCCTGCGTCTGGATGCGATGTGGAATACCGACAAGGAATATCAGATCGGGATGCGTTATGTTGTCGCGAAACGCTGGCAGATCAGCGGAAACTATTACAACCAGTACGGGTTTGGCGGAGGCCTGACCTACAGCTATTAGGAGAAATATATGAAGATAGTAACATCGTTATTGTTAACGCTTGTCTTTGCCTTTGCAGTGAGCGCTCAGGATCTCGGAAAAGTTGATCCGGCCGTTCAGAAGCAGCTCGGTGCATCACTCACGGCTTATTATGGCTTGAAAGACGCGCTAGTCGATTCAAATGTTGAAACGGCGAGCACCAAAGCCGAGGCTTTCGCAAGAACTTTTGAAGCCGTCGATGCGACGAAGATGAACGAGGCTCAGAAAACTCAATGGGACAAGCTCGAAAAGCTTCTTCGCAACGATGCGAGCCACATTCAAAAGAATAAAGAGCTGGCACATCAGCGTGAGCATTTTATGAAGCTATCGAACAACATGTATTCTCTAGTTTCGAGTTTTAAGGCGAACGAGGCCGAGGCGTATCTGCATTACTGCCCGATGAAAAAGGCTTCGTGGTTATCGGATAGTAAGGACGTCAAGAACCCTTACTATGGAAAGAAAATGCTGACCTGCGGGTCGGTCAAGGCGACCTTGAAAAAGGCGGGAGAGTAATATGAAAGTAAGGAATTTGCTGGTAATCGCGATCTTTTCAACGCTTTTTGCTGCGGCGTGCGGTTCGCAGAGTTCGTCGAACAATGCCGTAGATCCGTACGCCGGGATGGATCATAGCAAGATGGATCATTCAACGACGATGAAAAGCTCGCCGAATGCTGCATCTGCGGATTACGATTTGCAGTTTGTCGATACGATGATCGCTCATCATCAGGGAGCGGTCGATATGGCTAAGATGTTGCCGTCGAGAGCCGAACACGCCGAGATTAAAAAGCTCGGTGTTGTCATCATCGCCGCACAGGAACGCGAGATAGCAGAAATGAAGAGCTGGCGTGAGAACTGGTTTCCGGGCAAGCCGCCCGCGATCAATATGGAGCTTGCCGGAATGAACGCCTCGATGTCGGGCATGGATATGTCGAAGCTCGCGTCGCTCAGCGGCAACGCCTTTGACCTTGAGTTCATCAAGCAGATGATCCCGCATCACGAGGGTGCCATTGTTATGGCGAAGGAAGCTTTGACGAAAACTAAAAAGGACGAGATTCGTAAGCTTTCCGAATTGATCATCAAAGAACAGCAAGGCGAGATCGACGAGATGAAACGGTGGCAGGGCGAATGGAGCAAGTAGAGACCGAAACGCTAAATGGCCGTTGGCTGCTGCTTGCGGCATGGTTAATGGCGCTAGCTGGCACGGTCGGCAGCCTGTTTTTTAGCGAGGTGATGCAATATCCGCCGTGTGTGCTGTGCTGGTATCAGCGTACCGCGCTTTATCCGCTGGTTTTGATAATCGGTGTCGGGATAGCAACAGGCGACAAGCGGGTTACTCGATATGCTTTGCCGCTCGCACTCGCCGGGCTTGTGATCGCCGTATATCATAATTTGCTATATTACGGCTTCATCCCCGAGAGCATTACGCCGTGTACCGAGGGCGTGCCGTGCAATGCCGTACAGATCGAGCTGCTCGGATTTATCACTATCCCGCTGATGGCTCTAGGTGGATTTGTCGGTGTGACGGCTTGTCTTTTGGGTTTTAGTTATAAAAATAAATAATTATGCGAAATGAAGTAAAAATAATGGGCCTTATTCTCGTGATCGTCATCGCGGGCGCATTTATTGGTGCACGATATTATCGCGACTCGGTGCAGGAAGAGCGAAAACCGATATCGGTCAACAGCGCACTCGTCCGCGATGACAGTCCGTCGATCGGGCCGGCGGACGCCAAGGTGACGGTCGTCGAATTTTACGACCCGGAGTGCGAATCGTGCGCCTCATTTGCCCCGGTCGTCAAAAAGATAATGAAGGACTATGAGGGCAAGATCCGGCTCGTAGCCCGATATATGCCTCTGCACCCAAATTCCGTGACTGCGGCGTCCTTCACCGAGGCGGCGGGCGAACAGGGAAAATATTGGCAGGCTCAGGAACTCCTGTTTGCCAAACAAGCAGAATGGGGTACGAAGCACGGCGCACCGGCCGACGCTCCAAAGGTAGATATCAACCAGCTATTCGATAAATACGCTATGGAACTTGGCCTCGATCTGGAGAAGGCCGCGAAGGCGATAAAGGAGAATCGCTTTGCCGGCAAGATCGACCGCGATAAAAAGGATGGCCAAACGCTCGGTGTGCGCCGGACGCCGATGTTTTTTGTAAACGGCCGCGAACTCGCCACGCTCGGCGAATCAGCTCTTAAGTCACTTATCGAAGAGGAATTAAAAAAATGAAGATGAAATTGGCCTTACTATTTTTCGCTTTCGTCGCTCTATCGCTTCCCGCCGTCGCGCAGAACGGCCCGGTCAAGCTAAAGGGCCAGGTAGTTTGCTCGGTCTGTTGGTTTGAGTCCGACGACCGGAAGAAAGATCCGTACGGCACGCCCGCGGATATTACCTGCGCCAAAGATTGTTCTGATAAGAACCTTCCGCAGGCTCTCGCCGTCGAGGATGAAAAGGGCTTTACGCTTTACACGCTCGAAAAAGGTGCCTTTCAGACCGACGGCAAAGACTTTCTCAAGCTCGTGCCGCGAACGGTCGAGATCGAGGGCGTTCTACGGACCGAAAAGGACAAAAAGATCATCAAGGTCAATGCTCTAAAGGTTTTGAAAGACACTCCGGCAAAACCAACACCGTTGCCGACCGATGCGGTGCTTGCCCTCAAAGATCTGACCGGAGCCGAGCAATCTCTCGCCGGATATCGTGGCCGCGTGGTCGTACTCAATTTCTGGGCGACATGGTGTGAGCCGTGTAAAAAGGAAATGCCGGATCTATCGGCCATTCAAAACGAGTACGCGCCCCTCGGCGTTCAGGTGATCGGTGCGGCGGGAGATGCGGCGGCGGATTCGGCTAAGGTGCTGAAATTTATTCGCGAATATAAGCTTAATTTCCCAGTATGGGTCGGAGCATCGACCGACGATATGGAGCGATTCGGCGTCGGCAAAGTCTTGCCCGCGACGGTGATCATCGACCGCGAGGGCAAGATCGTCTGGCGTGAGATCGGCATTATCAAGCCGCTCGAACTGCGAAAAGAACTCGACAAGATCCTGCTTCCAAAGGTCGCCGAGGCGACCAAGGTGGCAAAGGTGGAAAGGGCGAAGACGAAAAATAGTTCGCTCGTCCCGGCCTGACCTGTCT
>JANPDK010000087.1:0-3125 GCA_031431415.1 Acidobacteriota bacterium
CAGGAAACAGCTTTCTTCGTTCGGGAACTCATACCGATAATATTCACTATCGAGCAAGCCGAACATCTAGATGCCGAAGCTCTTAAACACGGTAGACGGGCAAACATTCATCTAAAGATCGACACTGAAATGGGACGCGTCGGGTTTCGTTACGAGGATTTCGCCGCTACTGCTGAAAGGCTTTCGAAGCTGTCTTACATCGAGATTGACGGAATGATGAGCCATTTTGCCGTGGCCGACGATCTCTCGGCAAATGAGTTTACGAATTCTCAATTGAAGCGATTTGACCATGCAGTCGAGACCGCAAGATCGTTTGGCATCACACCCAAATACCTCGACATGGCAAATTCGCCGGGAGCGGTCGCTCACGCCAACGCGAGGCTGGGTCTGGTTCGTCTCGGCGGCGTTCTCTATGGTCTCGGCGGTGATGTGCTTCCGGCGGGAATAAGCGTACCCGAACTTCGACCGGTGATGTCGCTTCGTTCACGGGTCGCTCTCGTCAAGAAAATTAGACAGGGTGAGTCCATTGGATATGGACGTACGTTTGTGGCGGACCGGGATTCGGTAATCGCGACGATTCCGATCGGCTATCATGACGGCCTGCCGCGTGTACTTTCTAATCGAGGACAGGTGATCATCTGCGGCAAATATGCCCCAATCGTTGGCCGCGTTTCTATGGATTGGACGACGGTAGACGTTACTGATATCGCGAATGTTGAGGTCGGTGACCTCGCTATAATTATCGGTTCCGATGGCGAATGCGAGATACGAGCCGAAGATATCGCTCGTTCGACTGACACGATCTCGTACGAAATAACTTGCGGTATTGGCCCGCGTGTGCCCAGAATCTATCTTGGAGGAACAAACTAAGTGAACTATCCGCTGCAACTTTCATTTAAACTGCTGGCCATTGCCAGTCAGATCTACATCCGCGACGCAAACGGCCAGCTTCTCGGCTATGTGAAGCAAAAACTCTTCAAATTCAAAGAAGACATCAACGTTTTTGCCGACGAAGGCCAGACACTGCATCTCTACAACATCAAAGCCGACCGCGTGATTGATTTCTCGGCAAAGTACAATTTCACCGCCGCCAACGGCCAGCCGCTCGGTTCGATCAAACGCAAAGGCATGCGCTCGATCCTCAAGGCAAATTACGAGGTCTACGACGAACGCGACCAGCAGGTCTATCAGATCCACGAGGAAAATGCGTGGGTAAAGGTGATCGATGCTCTCGTCGGCGAGCTTCCGCTGATCGGCATGTTTTCCGGCTATCTTTTCAATCCGGCGTACATCGTGGAGAGAATGGATGGTTCTCCGGTTGCTCGACTGGCAAAACAGCCAGCATTCTTCGAGGGCATTTTCCAACTCGAACCAAAATCACAGATCGCTACGGAAGAGGAAGCCCGTGTCTTGCTGGCCGTGCTCACGATGACCTTGCTCGAACGTGCCCGCGGATAAGGAAGCTGAAAAACATGGTTCTCACCCGAGCCTTTGAGTTTCCGTGGGGCAAGTTCTTCGGCGGTCTATACACAAAGGCGACAGAAAACGATATCTTTAGCCACGCGGCGCAGGTCGCGTTCTACTTTTCGTTTGCCTTGTTTCCCCTGCTTTATTTTCTGGTGAGTTTATTCGGTATCGTCCTCGAATCGTCGCAAGGATTAAAGGACGAGCTTTTCGCGAATCTCCGTCAGATAATGCCGCTCTCCGTGTTCGATCTCGTCCGCCGAACGGTGGACGAGATCGTAGCGAATAGCTCGGGCGGCAAGGCAACTCTCGGCCTCGCCGTTACGCTCTGGTCGGCTTCGGCGGGCGTTGATGCTATTCGAAACGCGTTGAATTCCATCTACGAACTCAAGGAATTGCGTCCGTGGTGGCGAACCAAACTCGAATCGCTCGCCATCACCTTCGTCGTCACGATCCTTTCCGGCGTAATGCTCGCGACCGTATTCTACGGCTGGCAGCTCGGGCAGAAGGCGCTGGCAGCCGTAGGACTGATGGTAACGTCGCCGCTGATCCTCGTGTCGATCCAATGGCTGTCAACGATGATCGTGATGCTCTTCGCGTGTGAAGTGATCTATAACTTCCTTCCGAATTTCAAACGTTTTCGCTGGGTCTGGATCACGCCGGGATCGATCGTGGCGATCTTGCTGTGGCTTGTGCTGACGACGGCGTTTCGCACGTATCTCGGTTACTTTAATTCTTACAACAAAGCGTACGGCTCACTCGGAGCGGTAATTATAATGATGCTTTGGCTCTATCTGACGGCGAGTGCCCTTATGATTGGCGGGGCGATCAATGCGGTTTTGCATGGAATGGCCGACGACGAGCCGCCGCTCGAAAACCCCGACGCTCTCGACGTTACATAACCTGAAACGCTCGGTGTTATATTCTTCTTTATGTCCCTAATGCTCCAAGAGATCGCCGAGCAGCCCGAGGCTCTCGAACGCACGCTGAAAGGCGAACGCGACAAATACGCACGCCTTGGCGCGTTTCTTCGCGGACGCGATATCGATCTGATCGTGATCGTCGCACGCGGGAGTTCGGATAACGCATCGCTGTGTGGGCGTTATCTGATCGAGGTGACGACGGGGATTCCGGTGTCGCTGTCGGCTCCGTCGGTGTACACGCTCTACGACGCGAAGATCGATCTCAAACGTGCGCTCGTCATCGGCGTCTCGCAATCCGGCGAAGGCTCGGACATCAACATGGTGCTCGAAAAGGCCAAGGCGACCGGAGCCTACACGCTCGCGATCACCAACGAAGCGGCCTCGACAATGGCGTCGATCGCCGACGAGACGATGCTCATCCACGCCGGCCGCGAACGTTCGGTTGCCGCGACCAAGACCTACACGGGCCAGATGCTGCATTTCTACATGCTGGCCAACGAACTCGCCGCAAGCAAACTCGATCTCAGCGTAATTCCCGCCTACGCGGCTCAGGCTCTCGAACTAAAACCGCGTATCGAGCAACTCGTCCAGCGATATACCTTCATGGAAAACTGCGTCGTCGTCGGACGCGGGATGAACTACGGCAATTCGTACGAGCTCGCGCTCAAGCTGATGGAGACGTGCTACGTCGTCGCCGAGCGTTTCTCGTCGGCCGACTTTTTCCACGGCCCGCTCGCC
>JANPDK010000088.1:0-5824 GCA_031431415.1 Acidobacteriota bacterium
GGTTTCGACAGTCACACCGAGGCCGTAGTGATGCGGCGGCAGAAGGTAATATCTCGCTCCGTCCTCGGCCTCTCGAACAGGCGGTTCGATCAGCGATTTCGCTTCGTCAAAATGCTTCGGATCTATCTCATCGCCGTGGACGGACGAGAAAATTCGAAATCCATCATCCGCGAGCCGCATGTCGTAGCCGTAGCTCGAGCAGCCCGCCGAGATGATTCGTTTGCCATCAATCTCACGCACCAACCCCGCGAGGAACGGCGTGATCATACCCTCTTCCTCGGCCATCTTCCGCAGCCAAATATCTGATTTGATTGTCATAAAGTCAGAACCACCTGCACAAGCGGGTGGAAATGAACATTATAAACCTAATTCGCGAGAATGCGGATTGGCCGCGACCAACTCTGAAGTTTACGTTTTGTCGCCCGCTCACGCAGGCGGTTCTTACTAGAGCGGCAGCACCAATCTTTCCAGTTTCATCGTCCCATCGCCAACCGTAAATTTAAGCGGCGAACCGCCTACGCCCGCCTTTGCCAGGATCGAGCGGTCGGTAAAGGCGACTTTCCGGTCGCGAGGCTTTAGATCGGAGAGTGCGTTGGCAATAGAGCCAGTCTTGAGTATCGTCGCGTCGATCTCGGCGCTCATGTTTGATGGAAGGTGAACATTCAACTCGCCCTTGCCGACATTGATCGTCGCCGAGCGTCCCCGCCAGCCGCGTACTCCAAACGCCATGTCCAGCGTGCCCGATCCGACCGTAAAATTTGTCGCCCCGCCGACGACCTCGACGTAGCCTTTTGTCTCAATAAAATTCACACGCATCGATCCCTCGACGCCGGTGATCGACAGATCGCCTTTGCCACCGTCGATCTCGAGATCGGTATATCGCGGCACGCGGATCTCGTAATCGATGCGAAATGGCGTGGCGAGCAGGTTCTTTGGAAAATCCTTGGGCAATTTTTTCAGTCCGAACCGGTTATTCGGCCCGATGCTGCCGATGGCTACGCGGATCGCGCTCTCGTCCGTCACAAATCCGGTGATAGCCGCAAGTTTTGCAAAATCGGCATCATTCGTTGCGTCAATACCGATCGTCGCGATCACCTCGATCTCATTCTTTGGCCAACCAACGATCTTGACCGACCCGTTAGGCGCACCAGTGAGCGTCACCGTCGCCCCCGAGCTGAAATCGAATTTGTCGGTCTTGGTGGTCGTCCGACCGGTCTGAGCCAACGCGGCAATCGAAAACGCCACAACAATCAGCGAGCATAGAGCCAAACGTTTTGTATTCATTGTAGTTTGAGTGGACCGGGAGAGCAGTCAGTTCTAGTCTAAGCCCTTGGAGCAAACGAGGTCAACAAATTTTATCTACGCAGGAATCCGATTGCACCACGCTGATTGGTCACGGTGAGCGTTGCGCTGCCGTCGCCAAATTTGCCGACGACGCGGCGGCCGTCACCGAGATAGCTCGTGTTTGAGTTGGTAAAAGAGCCGAGTGAGATATTTCGCGTCGAAGGGGCCGTCGCGACAAAACGAAATGAGGATGTGAACGGAATACGAAGATTGATGTTTCCCTTCATCGACGAGAAGCGGTAATTGCCGTTCTCCTGTATCTCACCGTCAAAAAAGATGTCGCCGATACCATTCTCGGCGGAGACATTCGTCGCGAGAATGTTGGTCAGCGTGATGTCGCCTTCGCTCGAGATATGAGCACGTACCAGGCCGCTGCGGACATTGCTGACGATCAAATTGCCGATACGCGTCTCAATATCGACCATCGCGTTGTAGGGTACGCGAATCAAAAAATTTACATTCCCGACGTCCTTGCCCTGATTGTCACGAAGCACATTGATGAGAATCGTGCCGCTCAGACTCTGCGGAACGATGGTTGCGGCCGGTGCTTCGAGCGACGCTGAAATACTTATTTCCTGACGATTCCAGCCTTCGACGGTGACCGTGCCTGTACGGTTATTCAAGGTCAGTCGAACGTTCTGGCCAGCGGGATATGAACGCGAAAATTTCTTCTGGGCTAAGGCCTCACCGGCAAAGAGCGCAAAGAAAAAAACTACGCCTAAGAGCATCGTAGTTTTTGCGGCGGGCCCGTAGCCGAAAAAGGTTCTAGATCGAAAGATCATTACAAAAACTAAAGATCCGAGAAATCCCGGAGTAAATTCATTTTATCGCTCAACACGGTGTCGAGCATCTCGCCCGAAAGTTCGTCTTCCGGGTCTTGGTTCAAGATCATCGTGTACTCACTGACCGATTCATCTATCACCTGCAGATTTCGGTCAAAGGCGTCGCGGGTCGCACGGTCCCACTGGACGCGGCGTGTTTGCACTCGTGCATTCCAATATTCGATTGCCGCATGCTGCTCTTTGTGCCGACGGTCGCGTGCCTGTTGCGGCGTCTCCATCAGCCCGACCTTGCTCAGAACCTTTTCAAATGTCGTCTGCGTCGCCGCCGAACGAGTCGTAAAATCGTCCGTTCTCGGTTCAGAGTAACTGCGGATCGCGACAAGCGTAGCGAGCGAGCTCACCACCGCAATAACGCCCAGCGCCGTCGCAAGCTGGCCAAACGAAAACTGCCAAAATCGCTTCTGCGGTGGAGCAACAGGCTGCTCCGGCTTGATCTCGTTCTCAATAATATTATTGATGCGGCACCACATTGCTTTGGAATTTGCCGGAATAAGGTCATCAGCAGATTCACCGGTGCAAACATCAAGGATCGAGGCAAAATCTTCGCAGACGGTCGCACAACCACTGCACATCGCCAGATGCGTTCGGATCGACGCCGCCTGAGTTTCCTCAAGTTCGTTGTCCAGGAACTGGCTTATTTGACCTTTACACTCGTCGCAATTCATCGTGTTTGCAGAATAAAGTCGTACCGCATTTCGCTGATCGTACTCGCCTTATTCTTTACCCAATTGATAGATTAGTCTCGCGACTTAAAAGTTGCCTTGACCAAGAGCCAAATCTTTACATTTCTTAACAAAAATCGGCACAAAAAACACGAACGAAGTTTCCCGCGTTCGTGCTCTTGTGTGTTCTTTCAGCTAATCTTGTTTTTTGATCAAAAGCCCACGCAGTTTCAATCTAGCCTTGTGAAGCTGCGATTTCGACGTCCCGACGGAGATGCCCATCATGCGGGCGACCTCTTCGTGTTCAAAGCCCTCGACATCGTGCAAAATAAATACGTTACGATAGCCATTTGGCAGCTCGGCGATCGCATTTTTCAGAGCGATGCGGTCGACGACCTGCATTTTGTTCGGATTGGCCGATCCGGCAACGGTCTGCTCCGGCATCTCGCCATTTTCGCTGGTCTTTTCGTTCTTTACGCTCCGTCGGCGAAAATGCATCAACACCTGATTTACCGTCAAACGATGCAGCCACGTCGAAAATGCCGAATCGCCGCGAAAGCTGCCGATCTTGCGAAATAGCTGGATGAAAACTTCCTGCGTCAGATCTTCCGCTTCGGTCTGGTTCGACGTCATTCGCAGACACAGGCTGTATGTGCGGCGGTGATATCGCTCGTAAATGAGTTCAAACGCCGCAATATTGCCATTCGCCGCCAGACGGCAAAGCTCGATGTCAGGTGCCGCCGCGTCAAAGGTCTCCTCGACAACAGGCTCAACAAACGACGGCAATTCAGCCGCACTCTCAAACCCAAAAGCGATGGGCGGCTCGATAACCGCCGAGTGTGAATCCATGGTCACTCCCAAAATATCTCTGCCGGATTTTAGAACTTCTTCGCTGGCTATGATGAGTGACCTCCGATCAATAGTTGCCTGAGTGGGAACCATAAATTTGGTTCTTTTTTAGACTTCTGGAAAATTGTATGTTGAAAAAGTGAAAAGGTAAAGCAAAAAGTAACCTCGATCAAATTCTTGCTTTTCCTGCCGACGTGATTTATTCTCTTAATATGTTTCATAGATAATACATCGTGCAACAGCGATGTATAACGTAGATGGCCCAACTCACGCTTGTAAAAACCCTCGCTCGCCTACAGGAAGAGCAAAAACATTCCGAGGAATTGCGGATCGACGCCTTTGGGCTGCAGATGACCCGCGGGACGGTCGTCGAGATCGCAGGCGGGCCGAGTACGGGTAAAACGAGCCTTGCGATGGCGGTTTTGGCTCAGTTGACCGCCTCCGGCGAGATATGTGCGTGCGTGGACGCGACCGGAAGTTTCGACCCACGTTCGGCGGTGCTGGCCGGTGTGGAATTGAAAGAAGTGTTATGGATCCGCTGCGGTGGTGATGTCGAAAAGACATTTATCGCCGCCGACTATCTGGTGCAGGCAAAGGGTTTTGGCTGCATTTGGATGAATCTCACCGGTTTGCCGAAAGACAAATTGCAAATGGTGCCAAAGACGTATTGGTTCCGCTATCGCACCCGTATCAAAGAGACGCCGACCATCATGCTCGTCACCACCGCCGAACACACGACCGGCTCAGCATCGCATGGAGATTTTGTTTTCGAGCGTGAAAAAACGGAGTGGTCAGGCACTGGGAAATTCAAACTTCTGCGCGAGTTAAAGCTTCAGATGCATTCGCGAAAAGGCTCTTACGGCGACGCATTTAGAGCAAGGGTCGAGATGGATTATTCGGAGGTTTAATGGCCAAACTCTACGCATGCATTATCTCGTCCGACGCGGCAAAGAACGCTCTTGTCGCGGTCGCGCGGGAGTTTGCTCATGCGATCGAGGTCATAGATGACGGTGTTTTGTTCGACGTCAGCGGGCTTGAGCGGCTGATGGGAAAACCGGACCGCGTGGCGCAAAAGATACTCGGCGAGATGCAGAAACAGCGTGTCGCAGGTAACGTCGCGGTCGCGGAGACTGTGGATACTGCGATGTTGTTGGCTCGGCAGAGAGTTCAGAGTGCAAGCTTTAGCTTGTCCCTAGGCGAAGAACAGGCTAAAGCCTGCACTCTGAACACTCCTGACCTGTTCGATCAACTCCCGCTCACCGATCTCAACATCGAACGTGACACCCTTAACGTATTCAGCGAATTGGGTTTACGTAATATCAGCGATCTGCTGGCCGTGCCGCATGACGAACTCGTTAGCCGTTACGGTCGCGAATTCACCGACGTGATCGACGTGCTTGAGCAACGTGGCAAATCGCTCATCACGCCAAATATCAAAGAGAACCACGTAGCCTGGAGCTTTGAACTCGACAATCCGGTTGAGGATTTCGAGCAGCTTATTTTTTTGCTCAATCACGGCCTGGAACGTCTTTTTGCCGAGGTCAAATACGCAGGCTTTAGCACCGAGCATCTTGATATCAAGCTCAAGCTTTGCAGAAGCCCGCACGGAGTAAGGGCATACACTGAGACAAAAACATACCAGATAAAGACATCATTCCCGACGCTCGAACGCACATTCTGGCTCAAGCTGGTAAACCTCAGAGGCTCGCTCGATCCGCCCGTGGCGTCGATCGTTGGTGTCGATGTGACCGCTCATTTCACACGCCCGCGACCCTCGCAACGCGGCCTCTACGCCGTCTCGCGGCCCGAGCCGGAAAGTTTACTGCTCACCGTCGGCAAACTCAAAAAACTCGTGGGTGAAGAAAATGTCGGTGTCCCGATAATGCTCGATCAAAGACTGGCCGAGGCTTTCAAACTCGATCCTGATGCGATGCCGGATGTTACTGTCGCGAGTAGAGCAGATAAGAGCAATCAACCTTCTTCGCGGCTCAGCCGCATCGCAGTGCGGAGAAGCTATGCTTCTCCGTCAGTCACCAAAAAAGATCTTGCGGCTATGCCGCTGCTCGTCCTCGTCACCGAAGATGGCGGCATAGCCGCAAAACCTTTATTGCCTGCAACGGAAAGGCA